>NZ_JBFAXI010000071.1:0-42214 GCF_040680735.1 Streptomyces sp. NPDC051987
AACCCCTCGTCCCGCAACGCCTCCGCGGCCCGCAGCCCCGCCAGCGACGCCCCGACGACCACGATGCGGCCCTCACGCCGGAACGCACGCAGGTTCTCGGCACTGGTCATGACGTCGCCGCCTCGGCAGGCACCGTCCGGCTCTCCAGCCGGTCCACCAGGATCGCCTGGACCGGACAGGCCGCCGCCGCCCGCAACACCCGCTCCCGCTGGGCGTCGTCGGGCTCCGGGTCGTACATCAGCGCTTCCTCCCCGTGCATCCGGAACGCGTCCGGAGCCAGGAACGCGCACTGCGCATAGCCTTCACATCGGGAGAGATCAACGACGACTCGCATCCCGGCCTCCACAGGGGCTGCAGGCTGCGGACCCGGACCGGGCGGCGGCGCACCGCCAAGTCGGGTCTCCGCAGAGGAATTTGGTGTCGCGAGAAAGAACGCGCACGGGACTCGGTCGTCGCGCGGACCTGCGGACGGCGGTCAGACCGCCTGGAGATCCCGCGACGTCACCCGATCAGCGTAGGCCGCGCCCCCGGCCCCCGCACGCCGGGAAGCCGGGGGTCCGCCGCCCGGGAGCGGCCGGTCCCGTGGTGTCCCGCGCGCCCGTCCGGCGGGTGGTCCGGCCCTCCGGGTGGTTCGGTGTCAGCAGGAGTTCCGAACGGCGCGGCGGCGGGGGCCGGCCGGAACGGACCGGAACCGGACCGGACCGGAACCCGACCGCAGCAGGACCGCAGCAGGAGGTGCCCCGATGGCCTCGGACCAGCCCGCGCCCGCCGCGCCCGTGCCCCCGGGCGACCTCTCCGAAGCGGCCTTCCGGGAGCTGTACCGCAGGCTGCGGGAGAGGGCCGGGGACGCCGGGGCACAACAGCGCGGCGCGCTGGGGCGGCTGACGCCGGAGCGGGTCGTGGCGGCCGCCGCCTCGGTCGGGTGCGGGCGCGCCGTGTCGCTGGCCGCGGCCGTCGAGACGCACAGCGCTCCGGACAGTCCGGAGCCCGCGACGCACCGGATGACGGCCCCCGCCCCCGCGGAGCGGGACGCACCCGGCCTGGTGTTCGCCCGCGACCGGTTCGCCATGAACGTGCACAACGACGTCGACAGCCATCTCGACGCGCTCTGCCACGTGCTCTTCGACGGCGAGCTGTACGGCGGTGTCCCGGCGCGCACCCTGACCCCCGCCGGGGCCGAGGCGCTCTCGCTGGACCTGGTGCGGGACGGGATCGTCGGCCGGGGCGTGCTGCTGGACATCCCGCGGCTGCGCGGAGCGCGGTGGCTGGAGCCCGGCGACCGGGTGACCGCCGAGGACCTCGGCGCGGCCGAGGCCGCCCAGCGGTCTCCGGTCGGACCGGGCGACCTGCTGTTCGTGCGGGTGGGGCACCGGCTGCGGCGCCGGAGCCTCGGCCCCTGGGACGTGACGCGGGCCCGCGCCGGCCTGCACCCGACGGCCATGGAGTTCCTCGCCGAGCGGGGCGTGTCGGTCCTCGGCTCGGACGGCAACAGCGACGCCGCGCCCAGCGCGGTCGCCGGAGTCGGCTTCCCGGTGCACGTCCTGGCCGTCAACGCCATGGGGGTGCACCTGCTGGACTGGCTGGACTTCGAGGCCCTGACACCGGTCTGCGCGGAGCTGGGGCGCTGGCACTTCCTGTGCGTGGTCGCCCCGCTGCGGCTCCCGGCGGCGACCGGCTCCCCGGTGAACCCCATCGCCGTCCTGTGACGGCCGGAGCCGCGCCGCGGCGCGGCTCCCGGGGTGCCGCGTCCCCGTACCGCGCGTACGTTCGAGGAGAGGGGAGGCCCGCGCCGGGCGCGGAAAGGGCGAGCGGAGAAGCCGAACAAGGACGGTGGTTGCCATGGACACCCTGCCCCCGTACGACGTCATCGTGATCGGCACCGGGGCCGGCGGCGGCACCCTGGCGCACCGCCTCGCCCCGTCCGGCAAACGGGTCCTCGTCCTCGAACGCGGCGACTACCTGCCGCGCGAGCGCGACAACTGGGACTCCACGGCCGTCTTCGTGAAGGCCAAGTACCGGGCCCCGGAGTTCTGGCTGGACCGGCACGGCAACGAGTTCCCACCCGAGGTGAACTACTACGTCGGCGGGAACACCAAGTTCTACGGCGCCGCGCTGTTCCGGCTGCGCCCCGAGGACTTCGGCGAACTCCGCCACCACGACGGCGTCTCCCCGGCCTGGCCGATCGGTTACGACGACCTGGAGCCGTACTACACCCAGGCCGAGCACCTCTACCGGGTGCACGGCAGGCACGGCGAGGACCCGCTGGAAGGGCCGTGCAGCGCCCAGTACGCGTATCCACCGGTCGAACACGAGCCGCGCATCGAGCAGTTGAGCATGGACCTGGAGAAGCAGGGACTGCACCCCTTCCACCTGCCGATCGGGGTCGACCTGACCCAGGACGAGGACGGCCGGGCCACCCACTCCAGCGTCTGCATCCGCTGCGACCGGGTGGACGGCTTCCCCTGCCTGCTGCGCGCCAAGTCCGATGCCCAGGTGATCTGCGTGGAACCGGCGCTCGACCACCCGAACGTGGAGATGGTCACCAACGCCCGGGTGACCCGGTTGGAGACCGATCCCACCGGACGCAGCGTCACCTCCGTGGTCGCCGAGCTGCCGGGCGAGCGGGAGGCCCGGTTCTCGGCCGATGTCGTGGTCGTGGCCTGCGGGGCCGTCAACTCGGCGGCGCTGCTGCTGGCCTCGGCCGACGACCGGCATCCGCAGGGGCTCGCGAACAGCTCCGGCGTGGTCGGCCGGTACTACATGCGCCACAACAACCTGGCGCTGATGGCCGTCTCGAAGGAGCCCAACGACACCCGGTTCCAGAAGACCCTCGCACTGCACGACTGGTACCTGGGCGCGGACGACTGGGAGTACCCGCTCGGCGGGATCCAGATGCTCGGCAAGTCCGACGCCGACCAGATCCACGGCGAGGCCCCGCGCTGGGCGGGCGCGGTCGCGCCGGACATGCCGTTCGAGGTGCTGGCCCACCACGCCGTCGACTTCTGGCTGTGCGGGGAGGACCTGCCGCGGCCGGACAACCGGGTGACCCTGGAGGAGGACGGCCGGATCCGGCTCACCCTCGACGAGGGCAACAACATCGCCGGGCTCCACCGGCTGCGCCACAAGCTCCAGCACATCCTCGGCCACCTGGGCATGCACGAGCACCGTCTGCTGTCCCGCAGCATCTACCTGCACAAGGGCATGCCGATCGGCGCCACCGCGCACCAGGCCGGCACGGTGCGGTTCGGCACCGATCCGGCGTCCTCGGCCCTGGACGTCAACTGCAAGGCGCACGACCTGGACAACCTCTACGTCGTGGACACCAGCTTCTTCCCGAGCATCGGCGCGGTGAACCCGTCCCTGACGGCCATCGCCAACGCGCTGCGCGTCGGCGACCACCTGCTGGAGCGACTGGGCTGAGCCTGCGCGGGCACCCGCCCCCGACCGGGCGAAGATCCTCCGCCGGGCAGCGCAACGCGGTCCGCCACCGCGTGCCGCCGTCCCCGGCCGGTGCTTGTCTGATGCCCGGACCTCCGGGCGACGGGCCCGGTGGAGACGGGCCGGCAGTGGAGGAGCAGGACATCGTGAGTGCCACCGAGGGCGCACCCCGGGACGTGATCCCCACGCACCTGCTGAAGGGCCAGAAGGCGCTGGTCACCGGCGCGAACTCCGGTATCGGCAAGGCGACGGCCATCGCCCTGGGCCGGGCCGGGGCCGATGTCGTGGTCAACTACGTGGCCGGCGGCGACGAGGCCGAGAAGGTGGTCGAGGAGATCACCGGCCACGGGGTGAAGGCCGCCGCCTACCAGGCGGACGTCTCCGACGAGCAGCAGGTCGTCGCGATGGTGGACCGGATGGTCCGGGAGTTCGGCACGATCGACATCCTGGTCGCCAACGCCGGACTCCAGCGGGACGCCCCGTTCACCGAGATGACCCTCGCCCAGTGGCAGAAGGTCCTGGACGTCAACCTCACCGGGCAGTTCCTCTGCGCCCGGGAGGCGACCAAGGAGTTCCTGCGCCGCGGTGTCGTGCCCGAGGTCTCCCGGGCGGCCGGGAAGATCATCTGCATGAGCTCGGTGCACCAGATCATCCCGTGGGCCGGGCACGTCAACTACGCCTCCTCCAAGGGCGGCGTGCAGATGATGATGGAGACGCTGGCCCAGGAGCTCGCCCCGAAGAAGGTCCGCGTCAACGCGATCGCCCCCGGCGCCATCAGGACCCCCATCAACCGCGGCGCCTGGGACACCCCTCAGGCCGAGCAGGACCTGCTGAAGCTGATCCCCTACGACCGGGTCGGCGACCCCGAGGACATCGGCCGCGCGGCCGTCGCCCTCGCCTCCGACCTCATGGACTACGTCGTCGGCGCCACGCTCTACGTCGACGGCGGGATGACCCTCTTCCCGGGCTTCGCCACCGGCGGCTGACCGGTGCACACGGACCTGGTCCTCGCCGGATCCCTCGCCGGCGTACCGGCGCAGACGCTGCCGGCCCGGTCGATGATGGCCTTCACCCTGGCCTCCCACATCATCCTGGTGCCCCTGGGCGTCGCGCTGCCGCTGATCACGCTCGTCCTGCACGGCTACGGCCTGCGCCGCGGCGACGCCACCGCCCTGCTGCTCGCCCGGCGGTGGTCGGCCGTCATGGCGGTGCAGTTCGCGATCGGCGTGGTCACCGGCACGGTGCTGTCCTTCGAGTTCGGACTGCTCTGGCCGGGCCTGATGGGCCGCTGGGGCGACGTCTTCGGCATCGGCTTCGGCGTCGAGGCGTGGGCGTTCTTCCTGGAGGCCGTCCTCATCGCCATCTACCTCTACGGCTGGCGCAGGCTGCCCTCCCGGACCCACTTCCTGCTCGGGCTGCCGCTGCCGCTCGTCGCGCTGCTCGGCGCCTTCGGCATCCTGGCCGCCAACTCGTGGATGAACACCCCGCGCGGCTTCACCCTCGACGCCGCGGGCAACCCGGTCGACGTGAAGATCTGGAAGGCCGTCTTCACCCCCATGTTCGGCCCGGAGTACTGGCACTTCGTCTTCGCGATGTTCGTGACGGCGGGCTATGTCGTGGCCGGCGTCTACGCCGTCGGGTGGCTGCGCGGCCGCCGGGACCGCTACCACCGGCTCGGCTTCACCGTGCCCTTCACGCTGGCCGCCGTCTGCACGCCCGTCCAGTTCGTGCTCGGCGACTCCATCGCCCGGCAGGTCTTCCACAAGCAGCCGGTGAAGTTCGCCGGCATGGAGATCGTCTGGAAGACCGCCACCCACCAGCCGGAGTACCTGTACGGCCGGTTGCGCCCGGACGGCACCGTGGCCGGTGGCATCCGGATCCCGCAACTCGACTCCGTCCTGGCAGGCTTCCGCCCGGACACCCGGGTCACCGGCCTGACCTCGGTCCCCGCGAGCGACCGGCCGACGCCCGCCCAGGCCACCATCGCCCACTTCGCCTTCGACACCATGGTCGGGATCGGCTCCCTGCTGCTCCTGCTCGCGCTCTGGTACGGCGTCCTGTGGCTGTGGCGCCGCCGGCTGCCCGTCTCCCCGTGGTTCTTCCGCGCCGCCGCGTGCGCGGGCGTCGCCTCGGTGGCCGCTGTCGAGTGCGGCTGGATCACCACCGAGGTGGGCCGCCAGCCGTGGATCGTCTACCAGAACATGCGGGTGGCCGAGGCGGTGACCGCGACCCGCTCCACCAGCCTGTGGATCATGTTCGCGGTGGTCGTCGTCGTGTACGTCCTCGTCTTCGGCTCGTTCCTCGTGGTGCTGCTCAGGATGCGGGCGCGCTGGCGGCTCGCCGACGAGCGGGGCGGGCCGCGGCCGCCGGGGGAGACGCCACAGGCCGACACACCGGAGACGGACACCCCGTACGGCCCGCGCTCCGCCGGGAGCCGGCCGTGATCGCCGGGGTCATCGCCGTCGTCCTGCTCCTGGCGATCGCCGCGTACGCCTGCGGCGGCGGCACCGACTACGGCGCCGGTTTCTGGGACCTGACCGCGGGCGGCGCCGAGCGGGGCAGGCGCCCGCGCCGGCTGATCGACCACGCGATGGAACCGGTCTGGGAGGTCAACAACGTCTGGCTGATCTTCGTGTTGGTGCTCATGTGGACCGGCTTCCCGGTCCTCTTCCAGCGCGTCTTCACCACGATGTGGCTGCCCCTGGCGCTGGCCGCCGTGGGCATCGTGCTGCGCGGTGCCGGCTTCGCCCTGCGCAGGCCCGTGCGGCGACTGGCCGGCCGACGCCTGTACGGGGCGGTCTTCGCCGTCTCCTCGCTGCTGACGCCGTTCTTCCTCGGTGCCGCCGCCGGCGGGGTGGCCTCGGGCCGGGTGACCGCCACGTCGACGGCGTCCACGGACGCCTGGGCCAACCCCACCTCCCTGCTGTTCGGCCTGCTCGCCGTCGCGGCCACGGCGACCCTGGGCGCGGTCTTCCTCGCCGCGGACGCGCGCCGCTTCGGCGTGCCGGACCTGGACCGCTACTTCCGCCGGCGGGCGTGGGGCGCCCTCGCCGCCGTCGCCGTACTGGCCGTCGTCACCCTCGTCGTCACCCATGGCGACGCGCCCCACGTCTGGCACGGCCTCACGCACGGCGTCGGGCTGGTCTTCGTCGTCGTGGCGGCGCTGGCCACGCTCGCCACCGCCTGGCTGCTGACCCGCCCCTCCGCGGCCTGGTCCCGGGTCACCGCGGTCGGTGCGGTCGCCTCGGCCGTCATCGGCTGGGGCATGGCGCAGCGGCCCTACCTCGTCCCGACGTCGCTGACCGTGGCCGAGGGCGCGGGCGCGCACAGCACGCTGCGCTGGCTGGGCCTGGTCACCCTCGTCGCCGTCGTCCTCGTCGTCCCCGCGGTCGTCTTCCTGTACTGGCTGGACACCCACGGCGAGCTGGAGGGCCTCACGGACGCCGACCTGTCACAGGGGCCGCCGTCAACGCCCCGATAGGGGCGCGGGGAACTGCGCGACCAGCCGCGATGGTGCCGCACCTGACCGAAGTCCGGTCGTGGTCGGCTGCGGGCCGGTGGGGGCCGGTCGCGCAGTTCCCCGCGCCCCTTACGGGGCGCTCAGCGCGCGTCCAGTGCCTGGTTGAGGGTGATCGCCGAGTCGATGAGGGCGAGGTGGGTGAACGCCTGCGGGAAGTTGCCGAGTTGGCGGCCGGTCGGGTCGATCTCCTCGGAGTAGAGGCCCAGGTGGTTGGCGTACCCCATCATCTTCTCGAACACCAGCCGGGCCCGATTGGTCCGGCCGGCGCGAGCCAACGCGTCGACGTACATGAACGTGCACAGCGAGAAGGTGCCCTCCGAGCCGCGCAGGCCGTCGGGCGAGGCATCGGGGTTGTACCGGTAGACCAGGCTGTCGCTGACCAGTTCCTCCTCCACGGCGTCCAGGGTGGACGACCACATGGGGTCACCGGGGGTGAGGAAGCCGACCGTCGCCATCCGCAGCAGCGAGGAGTCCAGCACCTCGCTGCCGTAGTGCTGGACGAAGGCCCGCCGCTGCTCGCTCCAGCCCTTGGCCATGACCTGCTCGTAGGCGGCGTCCCGTTCGGCCTGCCAGCGTCCCGGCGAGGACGGCCACCCCGTCGCCTGGGCGAGCCGCAGCGCCCGGTCGAACGCCACCCACGACATCACCCGGCCGTACGTGAAGTCCTGCCGACCGCCGCGGGTCTCCCAGATCCCCTCCTCGGCCTGGTCCCAGTGGTCGGCCAGCCACTCCAGGTCCGTCCGCAGCGAGGTCCAGCCCCCGTGCCCGAGCGTGAAGCCGTGCCGGTGCGCGAAGTAGATGCTGTCCAGTGCCTCGCCGTAGATGTCCAGCTGGAGCTGGGTGGCGGCGCCGTTGCCGATGCGGACCGGGGCGGACCCCTCGTAGCCCTCCCAGTGGTCGAGGATCTGCTCGGTCAGGTCGGAGGAGCCGTCGACCGTGTACATGATGTTCAGCGGACCCGTGTCCCCGTGCCGGCCGGCCCGCTCCTTGACCCGGTCGCCCAGCCAGATGATGAACGCCCTGGCCTCCTCCGTGAACCCCAGCCCCAGCAGGGCGTACACGGAGAACGACGCGTCCCGGATCCAGGTGAAGCGGTAGTCCCAGTTGCGCTCACCGCCCAGCTGCTCCGGGAGCGCCGCCGTCGGGGCCGCCACCAGGGCCCCGCTGGGCGCGAACGTCATGAGCTTCAGCGTGATCGCGGACCGCTCCACCACCTCCCGCCAGCGCCCGGTGTAGCGCGACTGGGCCAGCCAGGTCCGCCAGAACGCCGCCGTCTCCTCGAAGAGCCGTTCGTGCTCCGCGCGGCGGATCTCCCGGGGCGGGCCGTCGGCCGCCGTCTCCAGGACCAGCCCGCGCTGCTCACCCGCCGCCAGGGTCAGCGAGACCTGGAGGTCGGCGTCCCGGTGCGTGAGGATGTCCGTGAGCCGCTCGTCGTCCGGTTCCCGGACGAGGTGCACGGTGAGCTGTGTGCCGTCCTCCGCGGCGAACACCGCCCCGTGCTGGGTGAGATGCACCTCGTGCTTCATGAGCCCGTAGTCGAACCGCGGGGCGACCTCCACGTCGAACGTCATGGTGCCGCGCACGCAGCGCACCAGGCGGACCAGCCGGTGCCGCTCCGTGGCCGTCGTGCCGGTCACCGGCATGAAGTCGAGCACCTCGCCGGCGCCCGCCTCGGTCATGAACCGGGTCACCAGGATCGCGGTGTCGGGCAGGTACAGCTGCTTGGTCGAATGGGTCTGATGGGCCGGCCGCACCGTGCAGTGTCCGCCGTTCTCCTTGTCCAGCAGCGCCCCGAACACACTCGGCGAGTCGAACCTCGGGAAGCAGAACCAGTCGACCGCTCCCTCGGTGGTCACCAGAGCCGCGGTCTGCAGATCGCCGATCAGCCCGTGGTTCTCGATCAGCGGGTAGTCGTCCATCGGGGCGCCCCTTCCGCGTGCGAATCACCCGAACGCACCCCCTCGATCAGCGTATGCCGCCGCCATCGGCCGGGCTCGTCGGGCGGCGGGCGGCGCGGCGGGGGTTCGCACGGTCCGCGTCAGCACCGCCGCGTCCAGCGCGCGGCGTACGTCGTCGGGGAGCCATGCGCAGTGCGGCCACTGGACGATCTGCTCGGCGATCTCCCGCAGCTTGGTGTTGGTGTGCTGCGAGACGTCCCGGAGGATCTCCCAGGCCGTGTCGGGGATCACCCCGCTGTAGGCGATCACGACGCCCATGGCCTGGTCGACCGTCGCACGGGCGGTCACGGCGTGCCGGAGCTGGGCGATCTCTGTCTCAAGGGCGGCGATCCGGGCGAGGGGGTCCATCTCTTCGGGCGCTTCGGGCTCTTCGGGCATCGTGGGGGGCTCTCTGGTCAGGCTGTCGGGCCGGTCTCTTCCAACCTGCCCGCGTCCGGCCCTCCGAAGGGGGACAGCAAACGCAAGGCCGACGCCCTCGCTGTCCACGGAACGAAACGCCGCCGCCGTGGTGCGCGAGCGCCGTGATGTCCGTCTCTCCCGGTTTAATCACCGGCACCGGGGCAGCCGGGAGGGATGGACTCGCTGGTTTTCGAGAGCGACGACCTCGGTGTGACGGAGGATTTCCTCTCCCGTGCCTACGCGCGCATGCGCATCGGAAGCACCACACCGGCCGCCAGTACCGCACGCGTCCGCCGCGACGCGACGACCTCGTTCAACGTGGACGAGATCGACCTGGACTTCGAGATGTCCTACTCGGTCACCCCGCTCGGCCGGATCTGCCTCTGCGTCGTCCACGAGGGGACCGTCCAGGACCACGTCTTCCACGGGGTCCGGGACTCCTTCGGCCCCGGTGACACCGTGCTGTTCGCGCCCCACGACCTGCCCTACGCGGGCCGGATCTGCAACGCCCGCTACAACATCACGATGCTGGACCCCGGGCTGCTGGACCAGGTGGCCGACTCCGCCGGCGCGCGGACGGGCGCGCCGGTGCGGCTGACCGGGCACCGCCCCCGGTCGCAGGCCGCCGCCGACCAGCTGAAGCACACCATCTTCTACCTGCGCGACCACGTCCTGGCCGACCCCGAGACCGCGGCTCAGCCGCTGGTCGTCTCGGCCGGCAGCCAGCTGCTGGCCGCGAGCGTCCTGGCGGCCTTTCCCAACACCGCCCGGACCGACCCCACCGGCCAGGACCGCGGCGACGCCCACCCCGCCACCCTGAGACGGGCCGTCGCCTACATCGACGACCACGCCGACCGGCCGATCACCGTCTCCGACATCGCGGACGCCGTGCACGTCACGGTCCGCACGCTCCAGTACGCCTTCCGCCGGCACCTCGACACCACGCCGATGGCCTACCTCCGCCGGGTCCGGCTGGCGCAGGCGCACCACGACCTGCTCGCGGCCGACCCGCACAGCGGGGTCACCGTCGCCGGTGTCGCCGCCCGCTGGGGCTTCACCCACCCCGGCCGCTTCGCCGCGCTCTACCGGGCCGCGTACGCCACCGGCCCCGCCGACACCCTGCGCGGCTGACCCGGCCGGGACGGCACGGCTCCCGCACGCGGTGACGTGCGGGAGCCGGTGTGCCAGGGCCGCGGCGGCGGCGCGGGAGAAGACGGAGTCGGAGGCGGGCAAGGCGGGCTCCGGCGGGGGCTCAGTCGTCGCCCCGGACGATGTTCCCGTCGCCGGTCGGGGGCGCGCCGGCCGTGGCGCTCTCGTCCGCGACGGCGGCGACACACGTCCGCATGCGCTCGCGCGGGAAGTGGTGTGCCTTCGCCCAGCCGGTCTTCGCCACGCGGAGGGCGGACTGCTCATGGATGCGCCTGGTCACGGCCGCTCATCTTCTTTCTGCTCGTCGTCTGCCCGCCGAGTTGCCCGCCGGGCGCCGGGCAAACTCCCGCCCGGCACGGTCGTGCGTGTCGCCCGCGCAGGACGGGAACCCGGCGGTCATGAACGCTCAGGCACTGCGGGGTTCGTACTGGATCGAGACCGCGCCGGACGGGGCGCCCGCTCCGCCGCCGGACGGGGACGTCACCGTCGACGTCGCCGTGGTCGGCGGCGGGATCGCGGGGCTCAGCACGGCGTGGGAGCTGGCCCGGCGCGGCCGGGAGGTGGCCGTGCTGGAGGCGGGGCGGCTCGCCGCCGGGGTCACCGGCCACACCACGGCGAAGCTGACCGCGCTGCACACCCTCGTCTACGACCATCTGCGCCGCACCCGCGGCCGGGAGGGCGCGCGGCTGTACGCCGAGTCGCAGTCGGCGGCGATCCGCCGGGCCGCCGAGATCGTCGCCGACCTCGGCATCGACTGCGAGTGGGAGGAGGCGGCGGCCTGCACCTACGCGGAACGCCCGGAGCACGTCGGGCAGTTGCGGGCGGAGGCCGAGGCCGCGCGCGAGGCGGGGCTGCCGGCCGAGTTCGTCACCGGGACCGAGCTGCCCTGGCCGGTGGCCGGCGCGGTGCGGGTCACCGGCCAGGCGCAGTTCCATCCCGTGAAGTACCTGCGCGCCCTCGCCGCCGACCTGCGCCGGCGCGGCGGTGCCGTGTACGAGGGGACGCGGGTCACCGGCCTCTCCGAGGGCGAGCCCTGCGTCCTCGCGACCGACGTGGGCGCGACGGTGCGGGCGCGCGAGGTCGTGGTCGCCACGCACTACCCCGTGTTCGACCGGGCGCTGCTGTTCACCCGGCTCTCCCCGCGCCGTGAACTGGTCGTCGCGGGGACGGTGGACGCCGACCGGGCCCCGCGGGACATGTACATCACGCCCGAGCAGAACACCCGGTCCGTGCGCAGCGCTCCGCAGGCCGACGGCACCCGGCTGCTGGTCGTCACCGGGGAGCACTTCACCCCCGGCACCGGCGACGCGGAGGAGGGCTTCGCCCGGCTGACCGCCTGGGCCGACAGCCGCTTCCCGGGGCTGACGGTCACGCACCGCTGGGCCACCCAGGACAACGACTCCACCGACTCCGTGCCCCTGGTCGGCCCGCTGCACCCCGGCAGCCGGCACACCTACGTGGCCACCGGCTTCGGCGGCTGGGGGCTGAGCGGCGGCATCATGGCCGGCGGCCTGATCAGCGACCTCGTCGAGGGCCGCGACTGCGCGTGGGCGGGGCTCTACGACCCGCGCCGGCTGGCCTCCGTGGTCCGCGAGGGCGGGTCGTTCCTCAAGCACCAGGCACAGGTGGCCCGGCACTTCGTCGGCGACCGGCTGCCGTCCGGCACGGCGCCCGCCGTCGAGGACCTCGCCCCCGGGGACGGGGCCGTCGTACGGGTGAACGGCCACCAGTGCGCCGTCCACCGGGACGACGGCGGTCAGCTGCACGCCGTCTCGGCCCGCTGCACCCACCTCGGCTGTGTCGTCGCCTTCAACCGCGCGGAACAGGCCTGGGAGTGCCCCTGCCACGGCTCCCGCTTCGCCCCGGACGGCCGGATCCTCCAGGGCCCGGCCGTGCGACCGCTGGAGCGGCGCGACCTCTAGTGCCCCGGCGGCGGCCGGTCCGTTACGTCTGCTGCCCAGGGGTACCCGTGTGGCGCGCCGGCCCGCGCACCCATCCGACCCGGCCCGTGGAGCAGACCTGTGAAACCCCTCGTGACCGACCGCACACCCGGCACGTCCCCGGAGCCCTCCGCAGCCGAGGCGCCGGCCCCGGCCGCCGCCACCCGGCCGTCCCCCCGGCCGTCCCCCCGGCTGCCCCTCCGGCCGTCTCGGGCATCGAGCTGAGGCGGGTACCGCGATGACCGTCGACTCCCTCGTCACCGCTCCCCGGTTCCGCTGCTGGGCGCCGCCGGGCGTCTACCGGCCGCAGACCGACACCGCGCTGCTGGGCCGGGCGCTGCGCCGGGAGCGGATCACCAGCCGTACCGAGGTCCTGGACCTCGGCACCGGCAGCGGTGCGCTCGCGGTGGAGGCGGCCCGCCACGGCGCCCGCGTCACCGCCGTGGACATCTCCTGGCGGGCCCTCGCCACGGCCTGGTGCAACGCCCTGCTCAACGGACACACGGTGCGGGTCCGCCACGGTGACCTGGCGGCCGCGGTCCCCGGCCGCCGCTTCGACCTCGTGATCACCAACCCGCCGTACGTCCCCGCCCCGCCCGCCGACGGGCCGCCCCGGGGCGCCGCCCGCGCCTGGGACGCGGGCCCGGACGGCCGGCTGCTGATCGACCGCATCTGTGCGGCGGCCCCCGCGGTGCTGCGCCCGGCCGGGCGGCTGCTGATGGTCCACTCGCACCTGAGCGGTGTCGAGGAGACCCTGGACCGGTTCGGCGCCGCCGGCCTGCGCGCCGAGGTCGTCGACCGCGCCCGGCTGCCGTTCGGGCGCGTCCTGCACTCCCGGCTCACCTGGCTGCGCGAACGCGGACTGGTGGCCGACCGGACCACGGAAGAGCTGGTGGTGATCCGTGCCGCACACTCCTGAACGCCCCCGCCGCGTCCGCGTCCAGCGCGAGGGCCCGCTCCTGGTGGAGGGCCCCGTCGAAGTCGTGGACGAGGACGGCCGGGTGACGGTGTCCCACCGGTTCGTGGTCGCCGTCTGCACCTGCCGCCGCACCCGGACCCCGCCCTGGTGCGACACCAGCCACCGCCGCCGTACGAAACCGGACGAGACCTCATGAGCGACGTGCGCCTGCCCGAGCCGCGCGGTCCGTTCTCGGCCGCGCTGACCGACCTGCTGCGCGGGGCGGACCCCGCCCCGCCGCCGCTGCACGCCGACCCCTACGGCGACGACCTCCAGCTCGCCCTGTACCTGCTCTACGAACTCCACTACCTGGGCTTCGCCCAAGTGCCCGACGACCGTGAGTGGGACCCCCGGCTGCTCGCCCTGCGCGCCGCGCTGGAGGACCGCTTCCTGGGCGCGCTGCGCGCGGACGTGCCGGTCGACGCGTCCGACACCGCCGCGCGCGCCCTGGACGAGCTCCAGCTGGAACCCGTCGGCGACGACGGCGGCAGCATCTCGTACTTCCTGCGCGACCGGGGCACTCTCGGCCAGTTCCGCGAGTACGCGGCGCTGCGCTCGCTCTACCACCTCAAGGAGGCCGACCCGCACGCCTGGGTGATCCCCCGGCTGCGCGGCCGGGCCAAGGCCGCCATGGTGGCGGTGGAGTTCGACGAGTTCGGCGCGGGCCGCGCCGACCAGATCCACGCGCGGCTCTTCGCCGACCTGATGGCCGACCTGGGCCTGGACACCTCCTACGGCCACTACGTCGACGCGGCACCCGCCGAGGCCCTGGCCACCGTCAACATGATGTCCCTGTTCGGCCTGCACCGGGCCCTGCGCGGCGCGCTCGTCGGCCACTTCGCGACGGTCGAGGTGACGTCCTCCCCGGCCTCCCGCCGCCTCGCCGAGGCGCTGCGCCGGATGGGCGCGGGGCCGGCGGCCGTCCGCTTCTACACCGAGCACGTCGAGGCGGACGCGGTGCACGAACAGGTGGTACGGCACGAGGTCGTCGCCGGACTGCTGGCGGACGAACCGGCGTTGGAGGCCGACGTGGTCTTCGGGATCCGGGCGACCGGGCACCTGGAGGACCGGCTGGCGGCGCGGCTGCTCGCCGACTGGCGGGAAAGCGGCACCGCGCTCCGTACGGAGCGCATCAACCCGGCGACGGTGGGTACTGCGCCCTGATGAGGGTAAGCGTGCTGGACGCCGGTTCGAACACGGTGCGGTTGGTGGTGACGGACGCGGCGGACGGGGTGCCGCTGCCGGTGCACACCGCGAAATGGAAGCTGCGGCTGTCCGAACAGGTCGCGGCCGACGGCCGGTTCGGCGAGCAGGCCACCGAACACCTGGTCAAGGCGGTCCGCAAGGCCGCCGAGCTCGCCGCCCGCTGGGGTGCGCCGGAGCCGCTGGCGTTCGCGACCGCCGTCGTCCGGGGCGCCCCCGACCGGGCCGCCGTCCTGCGGGCGGTGCACGAGAAGACCGGCGTACGGCTGTGCGTGCTGCCCGGAGAGACGGAGGCCGAGCTCACCTTCCTCGGCGTCCGGCGCTGGATGGGCTGGCGCGCCGGGCCGCTGGCCCTCTTCGACATCGGCGGAGGCTCCCTCGAAGTGGCCTTCGGGCGCGGCCGGATGCCGGATTTCGCCGCCTCCCTGCCGCTCGGCGCGGGCAGGCTGACCAGGGAGTACCTCGACCTCGACGGGCCGCCGTCGGAGGCCGAACTGCAGGCCCTGCGCCGCGCGGTGCGCCACCAGCTGAGGGACGCCACCGCCCGGATCCGCTGGGAGCATCCGCACACCGCCGTGGCCACCTCCCGCACCTTCCAGCAGCTCGCCCGGCTGTGCGGCGCCGTGCCCGGACGGCACGGGCCGTTCGCCGAACGGGTGCTGCGCCGCGGTGACCTGCGCCGCGCGATCGACCGGCTGGCCGCCGTGCCGGCGGCCGCCCGCGCGGAGCTGCCCGGCATCTCCGCGCCCCGGGCCCGGCAGAGCCTGGCGGGCGCGGTCGTCGGTCACACCGCGATGAAGCTGAGCGGGGTGAAGACCGTCGCCGTCTGCCCCTGGGCGCTGCGCGAGGGCATCCTGCTGCGCTTCCTGGAGGACGGCGCCGACTGGTGGGCCGACATCGAGACGGGAACGCACCCCGGCGGGCCGCCCCTCGACGGGCCCGGCGTCAGCCGCCTCCCCCTACGCCGGACCGCCACATCGGCGCCAGAGCGCTGACCCGCCGGACGCCGAGAGGCGCCGGACGCGGCGACGCGCCGGACGCCGAGAGGTACCGGACGCCGAGAGGTATCAGGCGCGAAGAGGTACCAGGCGCGAAGAGGCGCCGGACCGTCGCATCGGCGCCGGAGCGGCGACGCGCCGAACGCCGAGAGACACCGGACACGAAGAGGTGCCGGACACGAAGAGGCACCGGACGCGGTGACACGCCGGACGCCGAGAGGCGCCGGACGCGAAGAGGCGCCGGACGCGAAGAGGCGCCGGACGCGAAGAGGCGCCGGACGCGAAGAGATGCCGGACGCCGAGAGACACCAGACACGAAGAGGCACCAGACCCTGAGCGACACCGGACACGAAGAGGCACCGGACGCGGTGACGCGCCGGACGCGGAGAGGTGCCCGGAGCCGTTCGGCTTCGGGCACCTCCGGTGTTCGGCTCCCGCAGGGTGCGGGCGCCGGGATCACCCGGCCACGGTGGCCGTCACGTCGGCCGTGTTCACGTAGATGGTCCGGTTGTTGAACTGGGCCTGGTAGTACTTCTGCGCGCCCTTCACCACGGCACCCGAGGTGAAGAAGTCGTCGGCCGCCGCGGCCGGCTGGTCCACGACGTAGGCCTGGCCGACCGGGATCCGGTAGCCGGGGGCGGTGAGCGCGACCTGTCGCGACGGCGACAGACCGGCCGGGTACTCGGACGCCGCCGGGTACGCCTGGCCGTACAGCGGCGCGGCACCGGGGCCCACGGCGCTGATGACGGTCACGCCCGTGGTCGGGACGGTGTTGCGCCCGCACGGGTTGTAGATCCAGCCCTCCTGGCCGTCGTACCAGATCGCGGTCCAGTCGCCCTGGCGGTCGGCCACCACGAACTGCTGACCGGCCTGCACCCGGTCGCTCCAGTCGCTGATGTCGTCGGTGCCCGCCGTCAGGCCGGGGTGCACGACGGGGTCGAGGAGCAGCGGCGCGTCGGCGGCGGGTGACTGACGCACGAACAGCGAGTTCGACGCCTGCGCGACCTCGCCGCAGGCGGTGGTCGTGCCGGACGGGTCGTCGGCCGGACAGACCGTGTAGGACTGGGTGTTCGTGTCGAAGCGCGGAGCGATGGTCACCACCGAGCCGACCGGGCCCACCCCGTGCGGGCCGGTGTCCGTGGGCGCGCCGAGCAGCCGCATGAAGCGGTTCCAGTCCCAGGCCGTGCCCGGGTCCCAGTGCTGCTTGGCCAGGTTCGAGTCGAGCGAGCCGGGGACGTTGTCGTGGCCCAGGATGTGCTGCCGGTCCAGCGGCACGCCGTAGCGCTGGGCGAGGTACGTCACCAGCTCGGCGGTCTGCCGGTAGGTGGCGTCGGTGTACCACTGGGCGCCCTGCGCGGTGAAGCCCGCGTGCTCGATCGAGACCGAGTGCAGGTTGTAGTGGTAGTTGCCGACGGCGAACGCGATGTCCTCGACCGGCATCAGCTGCGTGGTGCTGCCGTCCGTGTCCATCAGGTAGTGGGCGGACGTGACCGCGCCGCGGGCCGACAGGGCGGACAGCGCACTGGCGAAGCTGCCCTCGGCGGTGTGGATGACGATCCGGTCGATCTGGATGCCGTTGGCGGGCCGGTCGGACACCTGGCCGTTGCTGCCCGTGACGGCGACCGGCGCGTAGGTGCAGTTCATGGTGTCCGGGCACTCGGCGCCGGTGGTGGCGGTCGCGCTCGTCAGGTGGAGCCTGCCCAGCTGGGACAGGTCGGGCCGCGCGTCCTCGTCGGCGGCCAGCCGCAGCGTTCCCTGGGCGGTGGGCTGCCGGGCGCCCGACGCGATGGCCCCGAAGACGTCGTCGACGTACCGGGTGGCGGCCTTCCGGTCGGTGAACTGCCCGTACCGGGCCACGGCCGCGGTCCAGTCGGACGGGTCCGCCGACAGGGCGCCGGTGAGGGTCTTCTGATAGGACGCCAGCAGCGCGGCCGTGCCCTCCAGGTTCGCCGCGCGGTCGGTCCGCAGCCGGGCCGCGGGTATGCCGGTCAGCTTCGACGCCGTCCGCAGGGTGTGCATGCCGGGCCGGTTCACCAGTGCGGCCAGGTCCGAGCGGCCACCGGCGCCGGCCGCGCCGTCGACGAGCATGCCCGTCGTCACGTCGGTGAGGTTGCCGAGGCCGTAGCCGCCCTTGTCGCTGTAGCCCGGGTGGGTCTGCCAGCCGGACTCCTCGCGGGTGACGCCCATGAGCACGGACACGGGGACGTCGTACTTCGCCGCCGCTGCCGTGAAGTCGGCCTGCAGGCCGGACGGCCGGGGGGCCGTGGGCTGGGCCTGCGCCGCCGAGGGCAGGAGCGCCAACGCCCCGGCCGCCACGATGCTGCCGGCGACGGCCGACGCCGGCCACCGCTTGGAATTCCGTCTGTACCAGGTCATGCTGCTCCGTTCTCCGTCGTCCTGAAGAGATGACGGTGAGGAGGCCGCGGTTCCATCCGAGGACGCCCGGTCGGCCGCCGCTGTCTCCGTAACTCGTCCGGAACTATAGAGAGTTGGGAAAACGCGAGGGGCACCGGGCCACTCGTCCCGCGCTCCGCCCACCGCACCGGGGAAGCGGAGGGGTCCGGACGGGTGGTTCCCGTGGGGAGATCGGTGAATTCCGCGTGTCCCGGTCGGCGGCTCGCGGGGCGGCCGATAGCGCGATGCGACAGTCGTCTCGCCCGATGAACAGGTCTTCGGCGTGCCCGCACGCCGACCGGACCAGGCCGACCGGACCAGAAGGAGCGGGATGGCTGGAACCAGACAGGGGGACCCACGGTGAACGGTCACGCGCAGCGGCGGGTCCTCACCTTCGTCGGCAGCGTGCTGCTGGTCCTGCAGTCACTCGTGGTCCTCGGACCCGCCTCCCCCGCGTGGGCGGGGGACGACCGGAGTCTCGCCACGAACGGCAACGAGCCGCACAACGCCACCGTCAATCCCCGCCGGCCGAGCCAGGTGGCCGTCATGCAGGGATGCACCGTCCGGATCGACAACCACTTCGGCAAGGACGGCTTCCCGATCACCCGGACGTCGACCCTGCCCTGCTCGGGCGACCCCTCCCTCGCCTTCGACTCGCAGGGGCGCCTGTTCGTCGCCCACCTCTCCAGGAGCTTCAACACCGCTCCCGCCTTCGGCGTGGGCGTGGCCCGGATCACCGACCTGACGACGCCCGGGAACCAGCCGTACACGGCGGCCCAGGTGAGCGCGAGCAGCGGAGTCAACGACGACAAGCCCTGGCTGGTGGCCGACGCCGAGCCCACGAGCCCGTACCGGGACAACCTGTACGTCGTCTGGTCGCATCTGGGCACCCCGTGGCAGATCGAGTTCTCCCGCCTCGTGAGCGGCAGCACCGCGTGGTCGGCGCCGAGCGTCCTGTCCGCCGCCGGGGAGGGGAACGTCTGGCCCTCGCACGCGGCCGTCGGCCCGAACGGCGACCTCTACGTCGCCTACCACGCCAACGGATGCGCCGAGGGGACCGACGGCGCGCCCGGCCAGGGCACCACCCAGCTGCTCCGCGACGGCTCCGGGGGCGCCGACTTCGCCGCCGGCACGGTCGAGCAGCGGACGACGCCGTTCGGGCCGGGACAGGCCACCATCACCTGCAACGTGGTCAGTTCCCCGGGCGGTGACATCCCCGGCACCGACTTCTGGCTCCAGGGCAGCATGCAGCCGTGGGTCCTGGCCGACCCGGCCCGGCCCGGGAACGTCTACGTCGTCGCGAACGACGACCCCGACAACGTCTTCGCGAACGGCGACGACGCCGACGTCGTCATCGCCCGCTCCACGGACAACGGGCGGACGTTCACCCGCGGCAGGGTCGACCACGGGCCCGGCCAGACGTTCGCCGTGATGCCCGCGGCCCACCTCGACCAGGCCGGCAACGTGGTCGTCACCTGGTACGACAACCGCGGCGGCCGGCGCAACTTCGGCACCGGGCCGAACGGCACCAACAACTTCTTGCTGGAGCTCTACGGCACCACGAGCCGCGACGGCGGGCGGACCTGGGCCCGGGACTTCCGGGTCGCCGACTCGCCCTTCGACCCCGACCGCAACGCCCCCTGCCGCTTCGCCTGCGCCGCCGGCTCCACCCAGCAGACGCTGCGCATCGGCGAGTACAACGGGCTGTGGGCGGCCGACGGGATCGGATACGCCAGCTGGACCGGCAACACCACCCCGCCGACGGCCACCGCGCCGGCCCAGGGCAACCAGACCACGTACTTCGACGTCTTCTCGCTGCTCGGCGCGTTTCCCGACGCCTACGAGCCGAACGACTCGATCGACACGGCCGTCGCCACCGCGCTCGGCACGAGGAACAGGGTCACCAGGCCGCGGCTGACCCTGCACGACGCGACCGACGTCGACTTCTTCCGGATCGAGCCCCGCCGGACCGGGCTCCTGCGGGCCGAGATCGCGTTCAACGAGGTCGTCTCCCGGCTGCGGATCCGCGCCTACGACAAGTTCGGCAACCGGGTGGCCACCGGAACCGGCACCACCACCAGGCCGGGCAGTTCGGTCAGCGGGCTGGCGCTCCCGGTCGTCGCGGACCAGCCGTACTTCCTCGCGGTCGCCGACGCCGGCATCGCCGACCCGACCCGGCCCGGTGACGCCTCGCCGACCGACCCGCCGCAGGCCACCTACGACCTCACGGTCGTCAACCGGGCGGCCCCCGAGCCCTTCGGCCTCGACCTCCGGCACGAGTCCGACACGGGCCGGTACGACAACGACGACGTCACCAGGATCGCCGGGCCCGATCTCCTCCTGCGGGTCGACGACGCCCGGCTGAGGGCCGCGGGCATCCCGCTGTCACCGCAGAACGCCACGGCCACGCTCACGGACGACGCCCCCGGCTACAAGGTGGCCGTGGAACGCGACGGCAGGCGCGTCGGCTTCGCCCGGCCGGTGGACCCGGCCCACCGGCCGGGGCTGTACCGGATCCGGCTGAAACCCGTCCTGCTGGAGGGCGAGAACCAGATCACCGCCGAGGTGGTGATCGTCGACCGGTCCGACGACCCGGACGCCCCCGGGGTGTCCCACGCCGTCGGCTCGGGCCCGGAGAGCGCACACCGGCTGTCGATCACCCTCGACACCAGGGCGCCGAGGCGGCCGGGCGCCCCGGACCTGCTGCCGTCGAGCGACACCGGCGACCACCGGGACAACATCACCTCGATCAGCAGGCCCGCCTTCCAGGGCCGCCGGGTCGAGCCCCACACCCTGGTGCGGCTGACCGCCGATCCGAAGGGGCACGCCGGCCCGGTCGTGGTCGGCACGGGCACCGTCACCTCGGGCGGCGCCTACGAGGTCGTCAGCGCCCCGCTGGACCTGGGGAAGTACGGCTTCGCCGTACGGCTGGAAGACCTCGCGGGCAATGTGAGCCCGGCCTCGCCGGTCCTCAAGGTGCACATCACCAGGAACCCGCCGCACCCCAGGGGGCACCACCCGAAACCCGGTCGTCGCCCCTGACGTGCAGGAGACCGTGACGGCCGGCCGCCGTCCTGCGCCCGTGCCCCGCCCCTGAGCAACCGGGGGCGGGGCACGGTGACTTCGGGCTGACGCCGCGCCACCGGCCCACCGGGGATGGCAGGTTCTGGTCAATAACTGACCAAGTTCCGGACACCCCGCGCCGCCGGTGATCGGGTGCTGTGCGACGTCTGTGCAACTGCCCGTTCGGGAGGATCCGGTGTCAGCAACAACCCGTAAGAGACGGTGGCTCACGATCTGGGCCATCACCGCGTCCGCCGCGCTCGTCGCGATACCCGCGGGCGCCGCGCCCGGCGGCGCCTCCGGCCCCTTCGGCGTCCGCGCGCTCGACCGGCTCGCCGCCGAGCGCGCGCACTCGGTGGGGGCCGTCACTCCCAAGGTGACGGCGGACGACGACGACGGCAACGAGGCCGACGAGATCGCCGAGGGCGCGGACCAGTACGCGGAGGCCCGCACCTCGCCCGGCATCGTCGCCCCCGGCGCCTACGGCGCCGCCTGGACCAGCCTGACCAGGCTGCCCGCCACCGGCGGCAGGTGGCGCAACATCACCGACCTCCCGTACGACTCCGACGACGCCCGCTACCGCGACATCGACTCCAACTCCAGCGGCGGCTCGGGCGACGTCACCGGCCGCATGGCGGCGATCGCCGCGGACGACGACGGATACGTCTACGCGGGCAGCGCGGGCGGCGGTGTCTGGCGGTCCCGGCGGGGCGGCGGCCACTGGAAGCCGATCAGCGACCGGCTGCCCTCGCAGTCCACCGGCGCGCTCGCGCTCGACGGCGCGGGACGGCTCTGGCTCGGCACCGGCGAGGCCACCACCAACGCGGACGCCTACCTCGGCAGCGGCGTCTACGTCCTCTCCCACCCGCACCACGGCACCTTCTCCGCCCGCAGCCGGGTCGGCGGCGACGAACTGGAGTCCACCACCATCCACGAACTGCGCTTCGGCGGCGGCAAGGTGTGGGCGGCCACCAGCGAGGGCGTGTGGAGCCACTCCACCAGGAAGCTCACCGGCGCCTGGAAGCTGGAGTTCGCGCCCAACCCCGACTACCTGCCGGGCGGTTCGCTGGCGAGCGACCCGTCGGCCGCGTACAAGAACATCGCCAACGACATCGCGATCGACCCCAAGGACCCCTCGAAGGTGATCCTCGCGGTCGGCTGGCGCAGCGGCGACGACTACAACGGCTTCTACACCAAGGGCACCGACGGCACCTGGACCCGCATCAGCAGCGGCTTCGGTGACCTGCCCACCGACGCGGACAACGTCGGCAACGTCACCTTCGCCCGGTCCGCCGACGGCTCCCGCTACTACGCCATCGACGAGTCGCCGGAGCAGCTGAACACCAACCCGGACAGCGGCCTGGAGGGCATCTACGTCTCCAAGTCCGGGTCGCCCACCGGCCCCTGGACGAAGATCGCCGACTACCAGGGCCTGGCCGCCGACGGCTCGGCGCTGACGACCAGCGGCTACATGCCGGGCGTGCAGGCCTGGTACAACCAGTTCCTCACCGTCGACCCGGCGAACGCGGAGCACGTCTACGCCGGCCTGGAGGAGGTCTACGAGACCAAGGACGGCGGCTCCACCTGGTCCACCGTCGGCCCGTACTGGAACTTCACCTTCCCCTGCTGGTCCATCGACCCGGCGAAGCAGACCGGCGACTGCAGCCAGACCACCCACTCCGACCAGCACGGCGTCGCGATCGGCCGCTACCACGGCAAGAGCTTCGTGTACGTCGGCAACGACGGCGGCGTCTACAAGCGCCCCGTCGACGGCTCCCAGGACGCCTCCGGCCACGCCACCGACTGGACCTCCCTCAACGACGGCACCATCGACACCCTCCAGTACTACTCGGTGGGCATCGGCAAGGACCTGACCAACGGCGGTGTCTCCGTCACCGGCGGTCTGCAGGACAACGGCCAGTCCGTCCTGCGCAGCAACGACACCGTGATGGGCTCCAACTTCGGCGGCGACGGCGGCGACACGCTCACCGACCCCGCCAACGGCTGCAACATCGCCGAGGAGTACGTCTACCTGGCCATCCAGGTGACCCAGAACTGTGCGGTGAACGACGGCAGTTGGGTGAACGACGCGAGCAAGGCGACGTCGTACAACGTCGCCCCGGCCGACAACGCCACCAGCGAGGCCCGCTTCATCGCCCCGCTCGCCACGGACGTCAAGGACAGCAACACCTGGATCGCGGGCGGCCGCCACGTCTGGGTGCAGACCCACGGCTACGCCATCCGCAGCGGTGCGGAGTGGACCAGCGTGCACGACCTCGGCGCCGGCCGCACCGCGACCGCCGTCGCCGCCTCCGGCGGCAAGGTCTACGTCGGCTGGTGCGGCCCCTGCAACAACCAGGGCTTCGCCCGCGGCATCGCCGTCGGCAACGCGGACGGCACCGGCTGGCACGACATCACCCTGCCGGTGGACGGCACGGTGCCCAACCGCTACCTCAGCGGCTTCGCCGTCGACCCCCGCAACGCCGACCACGTCTTCCTCGCCGTCAACGGCTTCTCCCGGCACTGGACCGAGGGACCGGGCGCGGGCGTCGGCCACGTCTTCGAGTCGAAGGACGGCGGCACCACCTGGACCGACATCTCGGCCGACCTCCCCGACGTGCCGGCGAACTCCGCCCTCGTCACGCGCGACGGCGGCCTCGCCGTCGCCACCGACCTCGGTGTGGTCTACCGGGCCCCGGGCCGCACCCACTGGCAGCGGGTCGGCTCGCTCCCGGCCGTCGCCGTGCTCCAGCTGAAGCCGAGCCCCGACGGCAGCACCCTGTACGCGGCCACCCACGGCCGCGGCATCTACACCATCAAGGTGCGCGACCTGCGCTGACGCGCTCCGCGCGGGAACGGTAAGGGGTGATCCCGGCGTGCCGGGGTCACCCCTTCGGCGCTGGAGGGCCGGTCTGTTTGGCGGCACGTGGGCGGGAAACCCGGAGGCCGCCAGCTCGCCGCGGTGCCCGTCGGCCGCGGCCGACCGAGAACCGAGAGGAGTCCGCGTCATGACGACTCCTGATCCCGAGCCGGGCCGAACCCCGGGACTCGAACCAGGTGGCGGCGTGCCGCCCGGCGACACCCCGCCCGCGGAGGGCAGCATCTCCGGCATCGCTCATCCCGAGCCGCCCGAGCTGCGCAAGGGCTGGGCGGCCATGCCGCTCGTCCTGATCATGGCCGTCGTGCTGCTGGTGGTGATCGGCCTCATCGCGATGGCGGTCGCCCTGACCGGTTAGGCCCCGTCCGCGGCGGTACCGGTCAGGACCGAGCCGAAGCGCGCTTCGGTCTCGGTCAGCTGGAGCACCCGGCGCACCTGGGGCCGCACGCCGCACAGGCCCAGCACGCCGCCGTCCGCGACGACGCGCAGGCGCAGGCGCAGCAGCATCCCCAGACCGCCGGCGTCCATGAAGCCCACCCGTGTCAGGTCGACCGTGAGGTCACGGCCGCCGAGCAGCAGCCCGTCGGTGACCGCCGCGGCCCGCGCGCCCGCGGGAAAGTCCAGTTCCCCGCTCAGCGCGAGCAGGATCCGGGTGGGGGAGTCGCTGATGCGTACGTCGAAGTCCACCATGGGGCAGAACCACCGTTCGGGGGTCGGTCGAGGACCATCGCGGTCGGCTCCCACTGCCGGAAGAAGGCCGTCCAGGGGCGGCGGCGGAGCGCCGCGCACAGCCGAGCGAGACAACCCGTACCCACCGCCGGCCACGTTTCCTCGGTGACCGCTCGGCAGCGCGGGGTCCCCCACAGGACCAGGTTGGTACCCCGCCAGCCTGACACAGCGGCGCGAAAGGAACCAGACCGCCGGGGCAGAGGGCGCGAGGGGAGAGGGACGGCACCGCCGACAGGGCGGGTCGTCTCCGGGTCCCGCTCCTGGCCGGGCGGGGTGGACCAAGGCCGGGTACCCCGGTCCCGGTGCCTCATGCCGGGCGGCGCGCGGAGAGCCTTCACCGGTCTTCTCCGGTACGTCGAGAGCTGCCTGACCACGCCCTCCGGCTGGACACGTACATCAAGCACGCCGAGCGGGCGGACAACGAACAACTGGTCGAATTGTGCGCCGACCCGGCCGCGTCGTCGGCACCCGCAGTCATCTCCCGGCCCGCCACGGGTATCCGCTTGCGAGGCAGGAGCGAGCCTCGCGTGACAAGCTGATCGCGAGGCTTGTCCGGACGGGACGAGTAGCGGAGGACGGCGTGGACTGGGGTCGGTTCGCGGAGCAGATGGCATCGATGGCACGGGATCTCCTGGCACAGGACTCCGTGGCCAGCACTCTGGAACGGATCACGGCATCGGCCACCGAACTGGTCGAGGGCTGCGACGCGGCGGGCATCCTCGTGCTGCACGACGCGCGGGTGGAGACGCTCGCCCCCACCGACCAGCTGGTCACGGACAGCGACCGGCTGCAGCAGCGGCTGGGCGAGGGCCCGTGTTTCGACGCGGCGCACAGCTCGCACGGCGAGCGGGTCTACCGCATCGCCGACCTCACCGGCGAGGAGCAGCGCTGGCCCGCCTTCGCGCCCGAGGCCCACCGGCTCGGCGTCGGCAGCATGATGGGCTTCCTGCTGTACACGGAGGAGGAGGACCTGGGGGCGTTGAACCTCTACTCCTGCAAACCGGGGGCGTTCACCGAGGCCAGCGAGCTGGCGGGCTGGCTGCTGGCCTCGCACGCGGCCGTCGCCTTCTCCAGCGCCCGCACCCACGCCCAGCTGGAACAGGCCATCGCCACCCGTCACACCATCGGCGAGGCGATGGGCATCATCATGGGCAGCCACCGCCTCACCGAGGAGGAGGCGTTCAACGTGCTGCGCCGCTACTCCCAGGCGAACAACGTCAAACTCCGCGAGGTCGCCCGCCGGGTCTGCGAGGAGGGCACCCTTTCCTGACCCCGTCAGGCGGCTCCTCCGGCACTTCGGCTGAACCAGAGAAGCCTGGGCCGGGCCAGTCCCCAGGGGAACGCTGCTGGACTCGGCTTGGTCTCCAAGTCCCCCTCCCGGCCGCCCCCACACCCCCTGACGGGCAGCGACCTTCCGGAAGAATCACGGCGATCGGGGGAATGCCGCTCGACGGCCGGGGTAGGCGCGTGTCTGCCGGGCGACGGACCGGCGTGGACGAGGGCGACCGACTGGGAGGGGCATCGTGCCGACGACGACCGTTCAGACTGCCGGGCAGACGGTGGGCGTGCCGGAGATCGCGGACCCCGCGAAGGTCGCGCCCCGGGACGCGCGCGAGCTGTCGAAGCTGTTCTTCGACCAGCTGGCCGTCCTGGAGGAGGGCACGCCCGAGCACCAGTACGCGCGCAACACGCTGATCGAGATGAACATGTCCCTGGTCCGGTTCGCGGCCGGCCGATTCCGCAGCCGCGAGCCCGAGGAGATGGAGGACATCGTCCAGGTCGGCATGATCGGGCTGATCAAGGCGATCGACCGCTTCGAGATATCCCGCGAGGTCGAGTTCACCTCCTTCGCCGTGCCGTACATCGTGGGCGAGATCAAGCGGTTCTTCCGCGACACCACCTGGGCCGTGCACGTGCCGCGCCGGCTCCAGGAGGCCCGCGTCCAGCTCGCCCGCGCCACCGACGAACTCCGCAGCCGCCTCGGCCGTACCCCCACGGTCAAGGAGCTGTCCGACCTGATGAGCCTGCCCGAGGACGAGGTGCGCGAGGCGCGCCTGGCCGCCAACGGCTACAACTCCTCCTCGCTGGACGCCACGATCAACAACAGCGAGGACGGCGAGAGCGCCCTGCAGGACTTCATCGGCGTCGAGGACACCGCCCTGGAACTGGTCGAGGACTTCCACGCCCTGGCCCCGCTGATCGCCGAACTCCCCGAACGCGACCGGCAGATCATCCACCTGAGGTTCGTGGAGGAGCTCACCCAGGCCCAGATCGGCGAACACCTGGGCGTCTCCCAGATGCACGTCTCCCGGCTCCTGTCCCGCACCCTCGCCCGGCTGCGCGAGGGCATGCTCACCTGAACTCCCGGCGGGGGGCCTCCTCCCCGCGCAGGCGGAGGTGGACGACGACCTCCTTGCCGCTCTCCCGCGCGACGGTGTGCAGCCGGCCGCACAGCCGGACCACCAGGCGCAGCCCGTGTCCGCCGACCCGGCCAGGGTCGGCCTCGCGCGGTTCCGGCGGACGCGGAGAGCTGTCGCTCACGGCGATGCGCAGCAGCCCGGCGTCGGGTGACAGCTCCAGCGCCAGGCCCACCGGGCCCGGCGCGTGACGTACCGCGTTGGTGACCAGTTCACTGACGACGAGTTGGGCGTCCTGGCTGGGCCGAGCGTCCTGCTGGTGGCCGAACCGGGCCAGCAGGGCGCGTACGGCCGCTCGCGCGTCTGTGATCGCCGTGTCCGTGGTGTCCCAGGTGGCGCTGTACCGCGGGGACGCCTCCGGTTCCGGTTCTTCCGACGCTCGATTCTTCAGCGGGGTGACCATAGAACTCTTCCCGTGGGTCGGCCTGTTCTTTCCGTCGCTTTCGTACCGTCTTCACGTGGTCTTCGTTCCGTCTTTTCGCGGCGGGTGCCTGCCTTTTCGCGGCGGGCGCCCGCCGTCGCGCAATTCCACTTACCCGCCGTCCCGGTGTTCATGAGCAGATCCGGCACATCGGCGCGAGGGCGGCACAAGTGACAAAGGGCCTTCCCGTATTGTCCCCGGGAAGGCCCGCCGCCTGGCAAGAAGGCACGTCAGCAGCGCGGATGCCCACAACTTTCCTTCACAAACAAGGCACCGAACGGGAATGACGGTGCAATCGCCGGGCACCCGGAGCGACAGGAGGTCGATAAACATGGTTCCACTTCTTCTTGTTCTGCTTCTCGCGGTGATCCTTTTCGGTGCGGGTTTCGCCGTCAAGATCCTGTGGTGGGTGGCGCTCGCCGTCCTGGTGCTGTGGCTGCTCGGATTCGTGGCACGTTCCACCAACGCCGGCGGTGGCCGGGGACGTTGGTACCGATGGTGAGTTGACTTCGCGCATACCGCCCCGCAGGGGACCGGCCCGCATCGGCCGGTCCCCTGCGGGCGTGCTGGAGTGGTGAGTGGTGTCTGAGAGGGTGAAGTCATGGATATCGATCGCAGGAACAACGTCACCGTCGTCGGCAACCCGCAGGGTCCGGCGGTGGTGCTGGCTCACGGGTTCGGCTGCGATCAGAACATGTGGCGGCTGACGGTGCCGGCCCTGGCCGAGGAGTACCGGGTGGTGCTGTTCGACTACGTGGGGTCGGGCCGTTCGGATCCGGCCGCCTTCTCGGCGGACCGCTACGCCTCCCTGGACGGCTACGCCCGGGACGCGGTCGAGGTCTGCGAGGCGCTCGACCTGCGGGACGCGGTGTTCGTGGGGCACTCGGTCAGCGCGATGATCGGGGTCCTGGCCGCCGGCCTGGCTCCGGAGCGCATCGGCGCCCTGGTGATGGTCGCCCCCTCCCCCCGGTACATCGACGACGACGGCTACCGCGGCGGGTTCAGCGCCGAGGACATCGACGAACTGCTGGCCTCGCTGGAGGCGAACTACCTCGGCTGGTCGGCGGCGATGGCCCCGGTGATCATGGGGAACGCCGAGCGGCCCGAGCTGGCGGCGGAGCTGACCAACAGCTTCTGCGCCACCCACCCGGACATGGCGCGGGTCTTCGCCCGGACCACGTTCCTCTCGGACTCCAGGGACGACCTGAAGACCGTGACCGTGCCGACGCTGGTGCTGGAGTGCACCCAGGACGCCATCGCCCCCCGCGAGGTCGGCGCCTTCGTCCACCGGGCGATCCCCGGCTCGACGCTGGTCACCCTCGACGCGACCGGGCACTGCCCGCACCTGTCCGCGCCGGAGGCCACCAACCAGGCGATCACCGCCTTCCTGGCCGGCCTGCGATGATGTCCCGGACGGGGCAGCAACCCGACCCGCAGGGCGCGGGGGACGAGGACGCGGCCACCGCGGCCTTCGCCGCACTGCTGGAGGACAGCGCCGAGGAACTCTACGAGAACGCGCCGTGCGGGTACCTGTCCACGCTGATGGACGGCACCATCGCCAAGATCAACGCGACGCTGCTGGGCTGGCTCGGCCTGGACCGGGACGCGGTGGTGGGCCGGATGCGCTTCGCCGACCTGCTGACCGTGGGCGGCCGGCTGTACCACGAGACGCACTTCGCGCCGCTGCTGCGGATGCGGGGCGAGATCGGCGGCATCGCCCTGGAACTCAGACAGGCCGACGGCGCGCGGATGCCGGTGCTGGTCTCCTCCGCGGTCAAACACGGCAGGGGCGGCGAACCGCTGCTCATCCGCACCACCGTCTTCGACGCCCGCGACCGCCGCGCCTACGAGGAGGAACTCCTGCGCGCCCGCCGGGCGGCGGAGGAGGCACGCGAACAGGCCGAGGCCGACCGCGCCCGGCTGCAGGACGCCCTCGCCGTGCTCCAGCGGTCGCTGCTGCCCGACTCCCTGCCGCCCGTGCCGGGCATGGAGGCGGCCGCCCACTACCGCACCGCCTCGCCGGACCGGCTCGGCGGCGACTTCTACGACCTCTTCCCCGTCGACGGCAAGCGCTTCGCCTTCTTCCTCGGCGACGTGTGCGGCAAAGGCCCGCAGGCCGCCGCCCTCACCTCACTGACCCGCTACACCCTGCGCGCCGCCGCCCTGCACGACCCCGACCCGGTCTCCGCGCTGTCCACCCTCAACAAGGTGCTCCACGAGCGGTACACCGGCGGCGACCCGCGCTACTGCACCACGATATTCGGGGTCGCCGAGCCCGACGTCGGCACCGGGCAGGCCACCGTCACGCTCGCCTCCGGCGGCCATCCCCCGGCCCTGGTCCTGCGCGCGGACGGCACCGCCGACTACCTGCACACCCCCGGCGGTCTGCTCGTCGGCATCCTGCCCTCCGCGCCCTTCACCACCGTCACCACCACCCTCGATCCCGGCGACACCCTCCTGCTGTACAGCGACGGCGTCACCGAGGCCCGTACCGGCGCCGACCGCACCACCCTGTACGGCGACGACCAGCTCCGCGCTTTCGCTGCCGACCACGCCGGCCGGTCCCCGCAGGCCGTCATCCAGGCCCTGACCGGCCTGCTGGACGGTTTCGGCGACGGACTCGACGACGACACCGCCCTGCTCGCCATCGGCGTCCCCGCCGCCTTTTCCACGACGAAGAACACGAGATGAGCCCGCTGCAGATCACCACCCGCTCCGCGACGACGGGCCCCGTTCTGGCGGTCCTCGGCGAACTCGACCACACCACCGCCGGACAGCTGCGCGACCAGGTCACCGCCCTCACCCTCCGGCCGGGTGAGCGCCTCGTGCTGGACCTGGACGGCATGGAGTTCTGCGACTCCAGCGGCATCACCGCCCTGATCGTGGCCCGCAACCACGCCCTGGCCGCCGGGGCCGGCATCGCGCTCGCCGCCGTCCCGGCCCACACCCTGCGCGTGCTGGGAATCGTCGGCCTCGACCAGATCTTCCCGATCCTGCCCGACAGCCAGGCCGCCACCGGCCCCGCGGCGCCGGAACCCGGGGGATCCGAGCACGCCTGACGGTGCGCCGTCCCGCGACGCCGCCGACCGGACGTCCGTGGCGTCCGTGGCGCCGGTCCGCACCTGGTGTGGGCCGTGCTCCCCGCCGGTCAGACCCTGCGCCACCGCGCGTTGGCCCAGGAGAAGGCACCGAACGCCATGAGGCCGACCGCGATCAGCGCCAGCAGCCAGGGGCCCGCCGGGGTGTCGGCGAACGTGCGCAGGGTGTCGTCCATGCCCTTGGCCTTGCCGGGCTTGTGGCGGACGGCCGCGGCGATGGCGAAGCAGCCCGCGGTGGCGAAGACGACGCCCCGGGCCGTACCGCCGAACATCCCCAGGAACGACACGGCCTTGCGCATCCGCCGCGACATGTCGGACATCCTGAGGTGCTTCTCGAACCGGCGCAGCAGGGCCCGGACGGCGATCCACAGGCCGGCCGCGGCCACCACGGCGCCCGCGGCACCGACGATCCACTGCCCGCCGGGCCAGCCCAGCGCCTGCGCCGTGACGTCCTGGGAGCTCCGGTCGGAACTGCCGCTGCCGCTGTTCCTGGCCCCGGCCGCGAAGGAGAGCACGGAGTACGCGACGAACGCGTAGAAGCAGCAACGGCCCGCGGCCGCCGCCCTCTTGCCCGGCTTCCCGCCGTCGGGGCCGGCCTGCCCGAAGGCGGCCTCGGACAGCCGCCACAGGGCCATGCCGGCCAGGGCGGCGCCCAGCAGCCACAGCAGCACGGTGCCGAAGGGTTTGTGGGCGATCTCGGCGACCGCGCCACCCCGGTCGGCCTGTTGGCCGCCGCCGGTGAACGCGATCCGCAGTGCGAGAACGCCGATCAGTGCGTAGATGACGCCGCGTCCGACAAAGCCCGCACGGGCCGCCACCGCGACCGCGTCGCCGTTCGCCGCTCGGCGAACCCGCCCTCGTCCGCCTGCCGTTGCCGATCCAGTAGCCATGTCCTACCGGATGCCCCGGAAGGGCGAGACCATCCTGGGCCGATCCGCACGGAGTGCGTCACCCGCCGACCCGGGCCGCCGCCGGCAGGGAGCGGCGCTCGACCTCCCCAGGCGCTCGCGCCGCTCCGCCGCCGGCGCGCGACGACTACCCGCGATCTCCCGCCTCACACCTGCCAAGGCCGGAGGGCCGAAGACCGCGCGGCGCGGTCTTCGGCCCTCCGGCCGGATGCGGTGGTGGTACCCGCGGGCGACTAACGGTGGCCGTGGTAGCGGTCGTGGTCCGCGTGCCGCTCGCGGTACCAGCCGGGGTGCCCGAACCGGTCGTGGTCCCAGCCCTGGTGCAGGTGCCGGTCGTGGTCACGGTCCCAGCCCCGGTCCCAGCCGTGGTGCCAACGCCGGTCGCGGTCCCGGTCGCGGTCGCCGAAACGGCCGTCGCGGTCACCGAAGCGGCCGTCGTGATCGCCGAAACGGCCGTCGTGATCGCCGAAGCGGCCGTCGTGGTCGCTCCTGTGACTGTGCGCGTAGCGCCACCCGTTGTCGCGTTCGTGGCCGGGTCCGGCGGCCAGGGCCGGGATGGCGGCGGCGGCGACGAGCGCGCCCGAGGCCACACAGGTGGCGATCAGGCGGACCGCCGTACGAGAAACAGACATGGATCCGTCACCTCACGTTCGTGCAGACCGGCCCTGGTCGGGGCCGGGCGAGAGTCCGGGATTCCCGGCGCGGTGCCGAGGACCCACACTGTGGTCCGCCGACGGCGCCACCCGGGCACACGAAGGACGTGCGTTACACAATACGGATATATCCGTAACGCTCGCTTGTAGGGGCCACGGAATCCGCGAGCGGCCTGGACACGGACCTGCGCCCGCCCCGGCTCCCCCGGACGGCCCAACGGCTCAGGTAACGACACCGAGCCGCTGTTCCGGGGACACGCCGCGCGCCTTCCCGGACGCTCACGGGCCGCGCTCGTGCACCGGACCGGACGGGACGCGTGTCGGCTCGACGCGGGGAGTCGCTCGGCGCAGATCGTCCGCCCGGGGACCGAACCCCGACCGGCGTTCGTACGTCTCCAGGTACGTGAGCGCGCGCTGACCTCGCGCGCCGATTCGGACTCGAGGGGAACCGGAACTTCATGAAGACCAACCTGACCGCCGTGGCACTCGCCGCCGTCGTCGTCGCCGGCACCGCGGCCGCCGCCGTGCCGGCCTCGGCCGCTCCCGCCAAGGCCGCGGCGGCCCGCTGCCACACCGCCGACCTGAAGGCCGGCTTCGCCACGGGGGGCGACGCCAAGCCGGAGATGGGGCGGACCGGGAAGCAGACCGAGGCGTTCATCTGGTTCACCAACCGCAGCAGGCACGCCTGCACCCTGTCCGGCTTCGCCGGTGTCGACATGGTCGGCGCCCAGCGGACCGACGGCACCTGGTCCCTGGTCCGCTCCGCCAAGAAGCCCGCGAAGATCACGCTGAAGCAGGGCGACACCGTGGACTTCAGTGTCGCCCTGCTCCCGGTGGCCAGGTCCACGCCGGCGAAGCAGAAGTTCGTCCCGGCGACGTTCCTGGTCACCCCGCCGAACGAGACGAAGCACTTCACCCTGAAGTGGCCGTTCGGCGGCCAGATCCTCAAGCAGGACGGCGCCACCCACCCGGGCACCTACGTCAACCCGATCGGGCAGTAGGGCGCCGGTGCCCGGGGCAGGACAGCCGTACCGTGCGGCCCCGCCGTCGAGATGACGGCGGGTCAGCCGATGGTGCGGCTGTCGGCCTCTGCCTGGGCGATGGCCTCGGCCTCGCTGTCGACCAGCGCGAGCGCGACGCCGAACGCCTTGGCGATGTGGGCGGCCGCGGACATGACGCGTGCCGTTCCCACGACGGGTGCGATCGCGATCAGCAGGTCCTGCAGCTGCTCGACGGTGAACTGGGCCTTGATGGCCGGGTTGACGTGGGCCAGGTAGGAGATCGCGGGCGCGTCCATGGCGACGAGCGCGGCGATGCGGCTCTGGATGAGCGTGCGCTCGTCCATGTGGCAGTGCTCCACCGAGTCGATCGTCATCGCGGCGATCGTGTCGAGGACGGGGGTGTCGGACTCAGGTGCGATAGCCATGACGGGAGTGCCTTCCGTTCCGGTGTCGTGGGGAGTCGGACCGCCACCCGCTGCCCGCGGGTCCCCCCTGAACGCCCGGCGGTGACCCGTCAAGCGTAGACACCGGCGGGCGGTGCCGCGCGTCAGGGCGAGGCGGCCCGCGCGGGGAGGGCCGCGACTGCCCGGGGTCACCCGGCACGGGTGAGGCGCGGGCCGCGGTGATGCCCGAGCCTTGGCGTGCACAGGTCGGTGTCCGGCGGGCACCCGTGCCGCCGCGGCACCGCGGAACCGACCGGGAGGGCAAGTGGACCGGTACCCGCCCATCGCGGAGCACGGCATGGTCGGCGATCTCCAGACCGCCGCCCTGGTGTCGTCCGGCGGAACCATCGACTGGTGGTGCACGCCCCGCTTCGACTCGCCCAGCGTCTTCGCCTCGCTCCTGGACAGCGAGCGCGGCGGCCACTGCCGGCTGGCCGTGGAGTTGCCCCGCGACGACGGCATGACCGTCAGGCAGCTGTACCTGTCGGACACCGCCATCCTGGTCACCCGGTTCATGACGCCGGACGGGGTCGGTGAGGTCGCCGACTTCATGGTGCCCGTCGACTCCCCCGCCCCCACCGACACGCACCGCCTGGTGCGGGTCGCACGGGTGGTCCGGGGCCGGCTGCCGTTCGCCTTCGCCTGCCGGCCGCGCTTCGACTACGGCCGCGCCCCGCACACGCCGACGCGGACCGACGGTCATACCGTGCTCTTCCGGGGCCCGGGGACCGACCTGCACGTGCAGTCCACCGCCGGGATCGCCTTCCGCCCGGACGGCGACGACATCACCGCCCGCTTCGTCCTGTCCGCCGGCCAGGCCGCCGCGGTGGTGCTGACCGGCACGGCGAGCGGCGCCCCGGCCCCGCCCCGCCCGTCCCTCGAAGGCGTCGGCGACGCGTTCGAGTCGTGCCGCGACTTCTGGCTGTCGTGGCTGCGCTCCTGCGTCTACCGGGGCCGCTGGCAGGACGTCGTGAACCGCTCGGCGATCACCCTCAAGCTGCTCACGTACGCCCCGACCGGCGCGCCCGTCGCGGCCGCCACGATGGGACTGCCCGAGCAGATCGGCGGGGAGCGCAACTGGGACTACCGCTACACGTGGATCCGGGACGCGTCGCTGTCGGTCCGCACGCTGATGGACCTGGGCTTCCAGGAGGAGGCGCACGCCTTCCGCCGCTGGCTGCGGGAGCGCATCGAGAGCCGGGGCGCTGCCTCCGCGGACCCGCTGCAGATCATGTACCGGGTGGACGGCGACCCCCACCTGACCGAGGAGAACCTCGACCACCTGGAGGGCTACCTGGGCTCCCGTCCGGTCCGGGCGGGCAACGCGGCGGCCGACCAGCTCCAGCTCGACATCTACGGCGAGGTGTCGGACGCCCTCGTGGTGGGCGGCGACATCGGCGCGATCCGCGGGTGGGGGGCGCTGGGCGGGGTGCTGGACTGGCTCGCCGACCACTGGGACCAGCCCGACGAGGGCATCTGGGAGACGCGCGGCGGGCGGCAGAACTTCACCTACAGCCGGCTGATGACCTGGGTGGCGTTCGACCGGGGCCTCCGCGCGGCCACCGGCTTCTCCCGCCCCGCCGACGTCGCCCGCTGGACCAGCGCCCGGGACGCGGCCTTCCGCCAGATCGTCGAACACGGCTGGCACGACAAGCGGCAGGCCTTCGTGCAGCACTACGACACCGACGTCCTGGACGCCTCGCTGCTGGTCATGCCGAGGGTCGGCTTCGTCTCACCGTACGACCCGGACTGGCTCAGCACCCTGGACGCCATGGAGGAGGAACTCGTCAGCGACAGCCTGGTCTACCGCTACGACCCGGCGGCCTCCCCCGACGGACTGCGCGGCTCGGAGGGCACCTTCAACCTGTGCAGCTTCTTCTACGTCGAGGCGCTCGCCCGCAGCGGCCGGCTCAACCAGGCCCGGTACGCCTTCGACAAGATGCTCACCTACGCCAACCCCGTCGGCCTGTTCGCCGAGGAGATCGGCCCCTCCGGCGAGCAACTCGGCAACTTCCCGCAGGCGTTCACCCACCTCGCCCTGGTCAGCGCGGCCATGGCGCTCGACGAGGAACTGGCGAAGGCGCGGAGCGGACGGGGCCGCCGCGACCGCGGGCACCCGGTGGCCCTCGGCGTCCGGACGCCCGACGAGGAGCCGGGCGAGGCGCAGGGCAAGGACACGGACGGCGAGGCGCCGGGCGGGAGCGGCACCGATGGCTGAGACGGCGCGGACCGGACAGCCCGCCGGCCACGGACGCGTGCTGGCCGCCCTCGCCCTGGCGCAGTTCATCTGCAGCTTCGCCGGCTCCAACATGAACGTGATGATCAACGACATCAGCCGGGACCTGGGCACCACCGTGCAGGGCGTGCAGGTGGCGATCACGGTCTTCCTGCTGGTGATGGCGGCCCTGATGATCCCCGGCGGCAAGCTCACCGACCGGTACGGCCGCAAACGCTGCTTCCTGACCGGCCTCGTCGTCTACGCGGCCGGCGCCCTGCTGAGCGCGGGCGCTCCCGGACTCGGCGTGCTGATCCTGGGCAACTCGATCCTCGAAGGCGTCGGCACCGCCCTGCTCATCCCGCCCGTCTACATCCTCACGACGCTCCTGTACCCCGACCTCACCTCCCGTGCCCGCGCCTTCGGGGTGGTCATGGCGCTGGGCGGGATCGGGGCCGCCGCGGGGCCGCTGATCGGCGGGCTCATCACCACCGCGATCAGCTGGCGCGCGGCGTTCGTCTTCCAGGCTCTGGTGATCGCGGTGATCGTCGCGCTCAGCCGCCGTATCGAGGACCCGCTGCCCCCGGACCCGGCCCGTCCCTTCGACACCGCGGGCGCGGTCCTGTCCGCCGTCGGCCTCGTCCTCGTCGTCATGGGCATCCTGGCCGCCGACAACAACGTCTGGCTGACGGTCGCCCTGCTCGCCCTCGGCGCGCTCGTCCTGTGGTGGTTCTTCCGCTCCGCCCGCGCCAAGGAGGCGTCCGGCCGGGAGCCGCTGCTGTCCCTGAGCCTGTTCCACGACCGCACGTCCAACCTCGGGCTCGTCACCCAGAACATCCAGTGGCTGCTGCTCATGGGCACGTCCTTCACCGTGGCGGCCTATCTGCAGGTCGTCCGCGGCTACGACGCCATCCAGACCGGCGTCGTCTTCACCGCGGCCACCCTGGGCCTGCTGGCCACCTCGCTCGCCGCCGAGCGGCTCGCCGCCCGGCACTCCCAGCGGACGCTCGTCATGACCGGCTTCGCCGTCGTCATCACCGGCGTGGTCGTCCTGGTCGTGCTGGCCGGGAACCTCGCCACCGCGTGGGCCTTCGTCCCCGGCCTCCTCCTCATCGGACTGGGCCTGGGCGTGATGCTGACCCCGTCGGTCAACGTCGTCCAGTCGAGCTTCCCCGAGGAACGGCAGGGCGAGATCTCCGGCCTGTCCCGCAGCGTCTCCAACCTCGGTTCGTCCTTCGGCACGGCCATCGCCGGCACGATCCTCGTCGCGGGTCTCACCAAGGGCGCCTACGCCGCCGCGATGCTCACCCTCGCCGTCATCGGCCTGGCCGGCCTCGCCGCGGCGGCCCTGCTGCCGCGGGGGCCCGCGCTTCACCGGGCCGGCTCGGTGGGCAGTTCCAGCCGGAGTTCGTAGCCGCCGTCGGGGGTGGGTCCGGAGGTGACCGTGCCGCCGAGGAGCTCCGCGCGTTGCCGCAGCCCGGCGAGCCCGTGGTGGGCGCTGGGCAGGCTGAGCGGGAGGTGGGTGGGGGCGGTGTTGGTGACGGTGGTGCGCAGCCGGCCGTCCCGGTGACGGATGTGGATGGCGGCGGTGGCGCCGGGCGCGTGTTTGCGGACGTTGGTGAGGGCTTCCTGCACGGTGCGGTAGACGGCGCGCTGGACGGTGGGCGGGAGGTTCTCCGGCAGGTCCGTCCTCAGTTCCGCCGCGATGCAGCTGCTGTCGACCAGCCGTTGCAGGTCGGCCAGGGAGGGCTGCGGGGTGAGTTCCGTGGGGCTGCTGCCCGAGGCGCGCAACACGCTGACCATGTGCCGGAGTTCGTCGAGGGTCTGCACGCTGAGCTGCCGGATGGTGGCCGCGGCCCGTCTGGTGTCGCCGTCGCCGCTGCCCACCTGGAGCGCTCCGGCCTGGACGGCGATGAGGCTGACCTGATGGGAGACCACGTCGTGCATCTCCCGGGCGAGTTGCGCGCGTTCCTTCGCGAGGACGCTCTGCGCGGTCAGCAGCCGCTCGTACTCGCGGGCCTCGGAGATCTCGGCCAGCCTGAGGGACAGGTCGCGCCGGGCCTGGACGAGCTGGCCCAGGAAGACGGGGGCGGCCGCGGTGGCCAGCGTGTAGGTGAGGTGGAGCAGGCCGTCCGCCCCGGTGAGCTGGGTGGCGTTCAGGGACGACCACGGCGGCCAGGCGAGGTAGTCGCCGACGGCGAAGAGCAGCGCGCACCCGGCCAGCAGCAGGCGATGGCGGCTGACCGAGGCGAGCGTGTACAGCGCGACCGTGATGGCGAACATCGCGTCGGAGATCAGGGCGGCGGGCAGGGTGAGGGCGAAGGTCGTCAGCGGCAGCCGACGACGCAGCGTGAGCGCTCCGGCGGCGAGCAGCGCCAGGGCCATGGCCGGCCGGTCCCCGCCGTCCACGTGCACCGAGGCGTCCGCCAGCGCGAGCGCGACGAGGGCTGCGTCCAGGACCGCGACCGACGGGCTCGGCCTGGTCATCCGGCGTCCTCGTCGGCCGCCGGCGCCAGCAGGCCGGCCCGCTCGGCGATCAGCGCGGCCTGCACCCGGCTGCCCACCTCCAGCTTGCCGAGGACCGCGCTGACGTGGCCCTTCACGGTGCCGGTGCTCAGGTGGAGCCGTGCGCCGATGTCGTTGTTGGCCAGGCCCTCGGCCATCAGCACGAGAACGGCGCGCTCCCGGCCGGTCAGCCGGGCGGCCAGGCGCACCGCGGCGGGCTCGGGTCCGCCGGCGTCGAGGTAGCCGTCCACCACCGTGCGGGTGACCTTGGACGACAGCGCGGTGCCGCCCTCGGCCAGCGTGCGCACGAGATGCGGCAGCTCCTCGGGGTCGGTGTCCTTGAGCAGGAAGCCCGCGGCGCCCGACCGCAGGGCGGTGGCCACGTACTCGTCGGTGTCGAAGGTGGTGAGCACGGCCACCACCGGCGGTTCCGGCAGCCGGCGCAGCTGGGCCAGGACGGTGAGCCCGTCGACGTCCGGCATCCGGATGTCCAGCAGGACCACGTCCGGCCGCAGCTCCCGCACCGTCCGCACGGCCTCGCCGCCCGGTACCGCCGCCGTGACCTCGATACCGTCCGCCGCGTTGAGGATGTGCGAGAAGCCCATGCGGACCAGGGCTTCGTCGTCGACCACCAGGACCCGGATCACCCGCGCTCCGCTCATCGGACCACCACCGCTGGATCCGTACCACCGCGGCGCCGTCCGCCGCCTGGCCGTCGGCGATTCCCGCCGGTTGGCGGGGGTGACATCAGCCGGTCGGCGGGGTGCCTCCGGACACACGCACGGGTGGACGGGGCGGCCGAACGGTGAACCATCGAGGCATGACACCGAAAGCACCGCCGGCGGTGCCGGTGCGGGGGTCGGAGAAGTGCCCCGGGGCACGCGCCCCCGACGCCGCCCGCACACCCCCGCCCGCCCCCCGCGCCGGGGCCTCCCCCCTCCCGGCCGCCGTTCCGTCCACGGGACGGCTCGTCGGCATCGACCTCGCCCGCGGTCTCGCGGTCTTCGGCATGTACTCCGCGCACGTCGGGCCGGACGTGACGGTGGGCGGCCCGGTGGGGTTCCTGCTGGAGACGGCGCGCGGGCGGTCCTCCGCCCTGTTCGCGCTGCTGGCCGGCTTCTCACTGGTCATCATCACCGGCCGGCCGCGGCCGCGGACCGGGCGCGCCGGCCGCCAGGCCGTGGCCCGGATCGTGATCCGCGCCGTGGTCCTGGCGGTGCTCGGCTACGCCCTGACCGCCCTGGACACCGACGTGGCCGTGATCCTCAGCTTCTACGGGCTGCTCTTCCTCGCCGTCCTCCCGCTGTACCGGCTGCGCGCCGGGACCCTCACGCTGATCGCCGCCGCGGGCGCGCTGGTCATGCCCCTGCTGCTGCACGCGATCAGAGCCACGACCGGGCCGGGGAGCTGGGCGGACGCCGTCGTCGCGCGGGATCCGCTGGCCCGCGTCACCGGCACGGACGGCTTCGTGGAACTGCTGTTCACCGGCGAGTACCCAGTGCTCACCTGGCTGCCGTTCGTGGTCGCGGGCATGGCGGTGGCCCGGCTGGACCTCACCCGGCCCGGCATCCGCGCGCGGCTCGCCCTCGCGGGCGGGGGGCTCGCCCTCCTCGGCTACGGCGGTTCCTGGCTGGCCCTGCGCCTGGTCCCGCACGCCCTGTCCGCCGTCGCGGCCGCCACGGACGGCGGCTCGGCGTCCTCCGCCTGGTGGTCCGACACCGTCGGCGATCCCGTGGCCCACCCGCCGCTCGCCTGGCTGCTGGTGGCGGCGCCGCACAGCCAGACCACGTTCTCCGTCCTCGGCAATACGGGCGTCGCCCTCGCGGTGGTCGCCGGATGCCTGACCGTCGCCGAACGGACGCCCCGCCTGCCGGCCCTGACCAGGCCGGTCGCGGCGGTCGGCACGATGGCGCTCACGGTGTACGTCCTGCACATCGTCGCCCTGTGGTTCTTCGCCGACGTCTGGCGCGTGCCGGCGGTCGAGGACGACTCGCTGCGCGGCGGGCTGCCGGTCCTGCTCGGCTTCATCGGCACGGCGACCGTCCTGGCCGCGCTCTGGACCCGTCGGTTCCGGCGCGGGCCCCTGGAGTACCTGCTGCACCAGGCCACCCGGCCCGCCCGCCGCGTCAGGTAGGCCCGGATCCCGGAGGAGCCCGTGACGTACCTCGGCCTCGAACGCCCCGAGGGACCGCCTCCCGGCTCACGGGTCGTCACCCCGGAAAACCTGCGCGACCTGATCCCGGCCTGAGTGCTGGCGTTTCCCGCGGCTTTCTGTCTCCGTGTCCGGATCTGCGCGACGGGGGTCGGCGGGAATAGCCTGGACTGGTCGGGAAAAGTCCGGACACGAGTGGCACCGGGACGCGGCTGCGCCTCCCGATGCGCTCCCTTCACCGCGAGGGACGTGGGAGAGGGAGGCGAAAGGTCATGCCCTGGAATCTGCGCGGCACCTACCTGGAGAGCTGCAACTGCGAGGTGGTCTGCCCGTGCACCACCTCGGGCCTCACCGCACCGGCCGACCACGAGCGCTGCCAGGTGACCTTCGCGTTCCACGTGGACAGCGGAGACGTCGACGGCGTGGACGTCTCCGACCGGAGCGTCGCCGTGTTCATCGACGCGCCCCGGGTGATGGCCGACGGCGACTGGAAGGTGGCCCTGTACCTGGACGCCTCGGCCGACGACGGGCAGGCGGACGCGCTCGGCAAGGTCTTCTCCGGTCAGGCGGGCGGGCCGATGGCCGCGCTCACCCCGCTCATCGGCGAGGTCCTCGGCGTGCAGCGGGCGCCCATCGCCTACCGCGACGACGGCCGCCGGCACGCCGTACGGGTGGGCGACGCCATCGACATCGAGATCGAGGACCAGGTCGCCCCGCAGTTCGGCGAGGACGGCCCGGTCATGGGCCTGACCGGCGTGTTCCACCCGGTGAGCAGCACCCTGACCGTCGCCCGCTCCAGCCGGGCCACGGGCACCGGTGTCTACGGCAGGTCCTGGGACTTCGCCGGCGGCAACGGGCACTCGGCGCCCTTCACATGGTCCGCGTGACGGGCAGGCCGGCCACCGTCGCCCGCGGGGCGGCCCCCGCCGGGCTGTTGCTGGTCGCGGCGGCCGCGGCCTGGGTATGGGTGGTGGCGCACCGGGGCGGGGCGGCGGCGATGCCGGGCACCATGGGCCTGGGACTGCCCGCCTTCCTGGCCGTGTGGACGCTGATGACGGCCGCGATGATGCTGCCCGCCACAGCGCCGGTCGCCGCGCTGTACGCACGCACCATCACCGCGCACCGGGCACCGCGCATGGCCGTCTTCACCGCCGCCTACCTGCTGGTCTGGGCCGCGGCCGGGCTCCCGGCGTACGGCCTGGCGGCCGGCCTGGGACGCACCGCGAGCCTCCCCGCGGCGGCGGGGACGGCGGTGGCCGCGGCGGTGTTCGCGGTCAACGGCGTCTACCAGCTCACCCCCCTCAAGGACCGCTGCCTGGCGCGGTGCCGCTCGCCCGTCGCGAGCATGCTGCGCTACGCCTCCTACCCGGGCGCCGCACGCGATCTGCGTGCCGGAGCCCACCACGGGGGCTTCTGCCTGGGCTGCTGCTGGTCGCTGATGGTGCTGCTGGCGGCGTTCGGCCTGATGAACCTCTGGGCCATGGTGGTCCTGACCGCCGTGATCACCGCCGAGAAACTGGCGCCGGCCGGCCGCCTCCTGGCCCGCGCCGTGGGCATCGCCTCCCTGGCCCTGGCCCCCGCCGTCTTCTGGCTCCCGTCCCTGGCCCCGGCCCTCACCACCGGCCCCCCACCCGGCATGTGACCCACGGGGCACAAGCGCCCCGAAGAGGCACAGGACACAAGCGCCCCGAAGGGGCGCGGGGAACTGCGCGAGCAACCCCCACCCACCCGCACCCGAAGTCCCGCCCGCCGCGAGGCACTGGCGCCCCCCGTC
>NZ_JBFAXI010000072.1:0-4130 GCF_040680735.1 Streptomyces sp. NPDC051987
AGCCATCAAGAAGTACCCGATGCCCCAGGGCCGCAAGGCGATCAAGGGCATGACGGGCCAGATCAGACAGAACGTGCGGCGCCCTCGGTTTCACGGGTCTCTCACCGCGTGAGCGGCGGCCGCTCCCCCGCCGGCTCGTCCCCCGGCCGGGGCACGTCGTTCCGGACGACCTCGCCCTGGACGACCTTTCCGTCCGGGCGGTGCATGCGGGCCTGCTGGAACGCGTCGCCCAGGGTGCCGGGCGCGGCGGCACGGAGCTTGCGGTCGAGGGTGCGTTCCGCGAAGCGCGAGACCGCCTTCTGCACGGGGGGCAGCAGGAGCAGCAGCCCGAGGGCGTCGGAGACCAGACCGGGGATCATCAGGAGCAGGCCGCCCAGCATCATCAGGCCGTTGCCGCCGCCGCGCTCCGGGGAGCCGCCGCGCCGGACCGCCTCGTTGAGGCTCCGGAAGGCGCGCCGGCCGGCCCGCTTGATGACCACGGAGCCGGCGACGAAGCCGGCCACCAGCAGCAGGAGGACGCTCACGCCGCCGGCCGCGCCCGCGACCACCGTCAGCAGCCAGATCTCCAGCACCAGCCACGCCGCGAGCCCCAACGGCAGGTATCTGCCGAGCCGGGAGCGCCGGGGCCGGGTGGTGTACGAGGAGGTCTGCGCGCCAGTCGTCATGCACCCAGTGTGCCTGGGGGCGGCTCAATGCGGCATAAGCGGATGATCAACCGGAACGGTGCGGTCGCCCGGCGTCCGCTAGGACGGCCTGCCCTTGCCGGTCAGCTTGCTCACCCGCTGGGTGACCCCCCACGAGGTGACCCGCCACAGCGCCTCGACAAGGATGTCGCGGCTCATCTTGGAATCGCCGAACTCGCGCTCGACGAAGGTGATGGGCACCTCGACGACGTGGAAGCCGGCCTTGACCGCGCGGCGGGCGAGGTCCACCTGGAAGCAGTACCCCTGCGAGGCGACCTCGTCCAGGCCCAGCCCCTCCAGGGTCTCGCGGCGGAAGGCACGGTAGCCGCCGGTGATGTCCCGGAGCGGGAGATCGAGCGCGAGCCGAGAGTACAGGGAGCCGCCGCGGGAGATGAACTCACGGGACTTCGGCCAGTTGACCACCCGGCCGCCCGGCACCCAGCGGGAGCCGAGCACGAGGTCGGCGCCCTGCAGCGCGGTCAGCAGGCGGGGCAGCTCCTCCGGCTGGTGCGAGCCGTCGGCGTCCATCTCGACGAGCACGCCGTAGCCGTTGTCCATGCCCCAGCGGAAGCCCGCGAGGTAGGCCGCGCCGAGGCCTTCCTTGCCCTTGCGGTGCAGCACCTGGACGTGGTCGTCCTCGGCGGCCAGTTCGTCGGCGAGCTTTCCCGTGCCGTCGGGGCTGTTGTCGTCCGCCACCAGCACGTGCGCCTCGGGGACGGCCTGGCGCACCCGGCCGACGATGGACTTGATGTTCTCCGCCTCGTTGTACGTGGGAATGATCACCAAGGCCGTGCCGAGCGGGCCGAACCGCCTCCCCTGGGCCTGTGCCGTGAGGGTCCCGTCGCCGTCATTCACTGCTGCCCCTTCATGTCGTACGCAGGGGACCACCATAGTGGCCACGGCCTGCACCGACGTGACAGCTCTTTCGTATGGTGGTGTCGATTACGCAAGAACGGGGTAAGGATGCCCGTTTCGGGTGCCCCTCATCCGCACTTTCGCCACCGTGTTCCCCGGCGGCGCCCTTGTGTTCCCCCGCGCCGCCGCTCCTCTGCTGCGGATGGGGGCCCGGCGCCCTTCGGGCCGACCTGGGACCCGCTGGCTGCGGGTCGACCGAAAGCCGTTGTCTACTGAGCTCCGGGCCCCACCCGGGTCACACCTCCCGACCGGCCGGAACGTCCCCTCGTCGGCGCGGGCGCTGAGCCTGGCTCCCAGTGACGGTGCCCCGGTGCGGCACACCGTCCCTGACCCAGCGGCGCTGCGACGAGTCGCGCGAACTGCTCCCCGGTCGGGCGTCCGGTGGTGGACTTGGCCGAACCTACCGGCCCGCCTCCGCTGGCTGTCAACAGCCGTTTGACCTGCGCAAACAAGCCCAAACCCCTGGTCAGCGCAGAGGATGCGCAGGTCGCGCGACGCGGCGGCGGCCGACGATCACGGCCACGCCACCCCCGGAGATCACTCGCCCGGCCGTACGAATGCGGCGGGTCACTCGCCCGGTCGTACGAACACGGTCCGGCCGCCCACCACGGTGCGCAGGCAGAGCGGCAGCGCGCGGCCGGGGGTCAGGTCGGGCAGGCCAGGAGTGCCGGAGCGCGGGTCGGTGGACCAGCGGGCGACCCGGTCGTCCGGCGCCTGGACCACCAGTTCGTCGGTACGCCAGACCGCGTAGTCGGCGGGTGCGCCGGGGACCAGCACGCCGGCGTCGTCCCGGCCGATCGCCCGCCAGCCGCCCCGCGTGTGCGCGGTGAAGGCGGCGCGGACCGAGATCCGGTGCTCGGGCGTGCGGTGGAAGGCCGCGGCGCGCACGCTCCCCCAGGGGTCGAGCGGGGTCACCGGGCTGTCGGAGCCGAACGCCAGCGGAACCCCGGCCCGGAGGAGGGCGGCGAACGGGTTGAGGGTACGGGCCCGCTCGGTGCCGAGCCGCTGGGCGTACATGCCGTCGTCGCCGCCCCAGAGCGCGTCGAAGGCGGGCTGTACAGAGGCGATCAGGCCGAGTTCGGCGAAGGCGGCGATGTGCTCGGGCGTGAGCATCTCGGCGTGCTCGACGCGGTGCCGGGCGGCGCGGACACGGGCCGGGCCGAGCTTCTCGGCGGCGGCCCGCACGCCCGCCACGACGGCGGTCACGGCGGCGTCGCCGATGGCGTGGAACCCTGCCTGCAGACCGGCCTCGGTGCAGGCGACGACATGGGCGGCCACGGCGTCCGCGTCCAGGTAGGCGGTGCCGGTGTGGCCGGCGTCGCTGTACGGCTCGTGCAGGCAGGCGGTGTGGGAGCCGAGGGCGCCGTCGACGAACAGGTCACCGGCGGCGCCGAACGCGCCCAGCTCGCGCGCCTTGTCGACGTTCTCCTCGGCCCAGTAGCCGACGACCCGGGGGCCGGGCACCTCGGCGGCGAGCCGCAGCAGCCCGGTGAAGTCGTCCTCGGAGGAGATCCTCGGGCCGCCGCACTCGTGCACGGTGCCGATACCGAGGGAGGCCGCGTGCGCGAGGGCGGTGCGCTGGGCCTCGGCCCGCTGGGCCGGCGTCACGGCTGCGAACGCGGCGGCGCGTACGGCGTGGTGGGCGTCGCCGGTGAGCGGGGCGTCCGGGGCCGGGGCCAGGCCCGGCACGAGGTCCAGCAGGGCCGTGGTGACGACCGCCGAGTGGACGTCGATACGGGAGAGGTAGAGCGGGCGGCCGCCGGTGGCCGCGTCCAGTTCGGCGCGGGTCGGCGGGCGGCCGCCGGACCAGCGGGAAGCGTCCCAGCCGTGGCCGAGCAGCACCCGGTCCTCCGGGCGGCCGGCGGCGAAGTCCCGCACCAGTGCGAGGGTCGCGTCCGCGGAGTCGGCCGCGGAGAGGTCGAGGCCGGTCAGCGCGAGGCCGGTGGAGGTGGTGTGGACATGGGCGTCCGTGAAGGCGGGGGTGACCAGGGCCCCGTCCAGGTCGACGACCTCGTCGACGCCGTCCGCGAAGGCGTCGGCGGCGCCCTCGGAGCCGACCCAGGCGACCTGCCCGCGCTCCACGACCATCGCGGTCGCGAACGGATCGGCGGGACTGTGGACCTCTCCTCGACGCAGGAGGACGGTCTTGGGGTCGGGGGCTCGCTCACTCATGGGGACCAGTCTCGCCCCTCACGCCGATCACTCTGCACGAGGGGCTCCCGCACGGGGCGCCGAAGGGGCCCGGGGGCCCTGTTCCTGTGCGGCTCCGCCGCGGGGGCGCGACCACGCGGAGCACGTTCCACGGCGCCCGGAGCTGCCGGCCGCGCCCACCCGTTCCGCCCTGCGGAACACCTGCCCACGGCGGGAACGGCGGAGACGGCGGGAACGGCCGCGCGGTCAGATCTTTGGGGGTCTTGCCTCGTACGGTGTCGACAGGACCACCGTCGTCCGTGTCGACACCCCCGCGCGGCTTCGCCGCCGGGGCAACACCCACCCCCCAAAGAGGGGGGGGGGCAGCCCCACACGGAGAGA
>NZ_JBFAXI010000072.1:4140-42033 GCF_040680735.1 Streptomyces sp. NPDC051987
GCGTCGTGCGTGTCTACACCCCCGCCCGGCTGCGCAGCCTGGCCAGCAGCTCCTCCAGTTCGTGCGGGGTGGCCACGCGCACCTTGAGGATGTAGTTCTCGTCGCCCGCCACGCTGTGGCACGCCTCGATCTCGGGGACGCCGGCCAGGCGGTCCGCGATGTCGTCGGGGGCGCTGGGGTCGAACGGTTTCACCGAGATGAACGCCGTCATGGGCAGCCCCACGGCCTCCGGGTCCACGACCGCGGCATAACCGCGGATGACGCCACGCTGCTCCAGCCGGCGCACCCGCTGGTGCACAGCCGACGTGGACAGCCCCGTGGCCTTGCCCAGGTCCGTGTAGCTCATCCGCCCGTCCTTGACGAGCAGCTGCACGATTTGACGGTCCAGCTCCTCCATGGCGCAAAAGCTACAGGGCGCCTGATCTCCTCGGGTAGCTCAGCGGCCCAGGTCATGGCCGGTTCGTGATGTCGGAGAGAGCGGGTTGCGCCCCGCCTGAGGGGACAAAACCGCCGCAGCGGGCACCTGCGTGCGGCATGTGACGAACGCCACAGCTCTCGAACGGGCTCCGTGATGGCCTCGTGATTACCGCGGAGACCGGACGGGAAGTGCTTGCTGTGGTCGAGGCCGCAGTGCCGTAACGGCCCAGCCCGAGGGGGAGTTACCCATGCAGAGTCTTAAGCGCCCTGGTCGTACCGTGCCCAAGCGCCCGCAGCTGGTGGTCGAGCCCGAGCCGGAGGGCGTCGAACCCGACCTCTACGAGGCCGAGGAACTGGACGCCTACGACACCTTCGAGATGTTCCGGGTGATCTGCCCGGACTGCGCGCAGTCCATCGCGCTGCTGGCGGACGAGGAGTTCCTGCCGGAGCACGCGCTGTGCGCCTCGCCGTGGAACCCGTTCGGCCTCACCGTCTGTGCCGGTACGGGCCGCGCGGCGGCCGACGCCCGGTCCGCGGACGAGTCGGTCGAGCCGCAGGAGCAGGACACCGCCCTCCTGCTCACCCTGCCGCAGGGCCTCGACTGGCGCACGCAGCCCTTCTCGCACGTCGGCGGCCCGGGCTCGCGCCCGATGCGCGTCCCGGCGCTGCGCCACGGCGGCGCGCTCGTCAGCCGTCAGGCCGCCTGAGCCACCGCACCGCGTCCCCCGCGACCGCCCTGCACCATGGCGCGCGTACGGCCGTGGTGCGGGATCAGTGCGTCCGGATCCGCCGGCACGGCCACCTCTGGCGCAGGAACTCCGGGAGCCCCGGAAAGTGAGGGCGGCCGGAGCCGGGGGCGGACGTTCCTGAACTCACGCGCGATTCAGGGGACCGGTGACCGGGGCGGGCGCGCGGGCGTTGACCAGGCATGACGACCACCTACACCGCCCTCGGCCGTCAGCGCCGGATCTTCGTACCCCCGCCTGCCGCGGCGGCGCCACCGCCGCCCTCGCCGCAGGATCCGCCCATCTACAGCGACCTCATGCGGATCTGGGCCGACCGGGGACGCGCCCTGCCGGGCCGCCACGACCCGGAGTGGGTCAGGCTGGCGGCGCCGACGGTCAAGCGCGGGCAGTTCAGCGACTTTCCGGCCCCGCCACGTGACGGGCGATGACCATCCGCTGGATCTGGTTGGTGCCCTCGACGATCTGCAGGACCTTGGCCTCGCGCATGTAGCGCTCGACCGGGAAGTCCGCGGTGTAGCCGTACCCGCCGAGTATCTGCACGGCGTCCGTGGTGACCCTCATCGCGGTGTCGGTGCAGTGCAGCTTGGCCATGGCGGCCTGCTTGGCGAACGGCCGGCCCGCGTCGCGCAGCCGGGCCGCCGCGAGATAGAGAGACCGGCCGGCCTCGATCTGGGTGGCCATGTCGGCGATCATGAAGCGAAGGCCCTGGAAGTCGGAGATGGGGTGGCCGAACTGCCGCCGCCCGGTGGCATAGCCCACCGCCTCGTCCAGGGCCGCCTGGGCCAGGCCGATCGCGCAGGCGGCGATGCCGAGTCGTCCGGAGTCCAGGGCGGCCAGGGCGATGGCGAAGCCCTGGCCCTCCTCACCGAGGCGCCGCTCGTCGGGGACGCGCACGTCGTCGAAGTGGACCTGGGCGGTGGGCGAGCCCTTCATGCCCATCTTCTTCTCGGGCGCCGCGCCGCTCAGCCCCGGAGCGTCGCCGGGGACCAGGAAGGCGGTGATCCCGTGCGAGCCCTCGGCGCCGGTGCGGGCCATGACCGTGTAGAAGTCGGCGACGCCGCCGTGCGTGATCCAGGCCTTGGTTCCGTTGATCACCCAGTCGTCGCCGTCCCGGACCGCCTTCGTGCGCAGTGAGGCGGCGTCGGAGCCCGAGGCCGGCTCGGAGAGGCAGTAGGCGCCCAGCAGGCCGCCGCCGAGCATCGCGGGCAGGTGCTCGACCTGCTGCTGCTTGGTGCCGTAGGCGGCGAGCGCGTAGCTCGCGAGGGTGTGCACACTGACGCCCAGGCCGACGGTGAGCCGGGCCGCGGCCAGTTCCTCCAGGACCTGGAGGTAGACCTCGTAGGGCTGGTCGCCGCCGCCGTACTCGGCGTCGTACACCAGGCCGAGCAGGCCGGATTCCGAGAGCAGGGTGAAGACCTCGCGCGGGAAGTGCCCGGCGTCCTCCTGCTCGGCCGCCTTCGGCGCGATCTCCCGGCGGGCGATCTCACGGACCAGCGCGAGCAGGTCCCTCGCCTCGTCCGTGGGCAGTTGACGCTCCACCGGCTGCGGGTCGCGGTCGGACATGGCGTCGCTCTCCTCCCTGTCGGGCAGCGGCGGCCACGGCCCACGGGATAGGGGGCGGCTCCGCCTGTCGTTCGGGTGCGGCCGCGGTCGGCGTTCCGGGTCGCGGAAGCTGCTGACCTGCGGCTGCGCAGTGAGTATGCCCGATCGGGGACCTCCCGTCACCAGTTAACGACCGCTTACTTCAGGAATTCCAGGCCAACATCCGCAACCCGCGGAATTGGTCCGAACCATTGACTCGACTGGTCTAGTCCTCCTAGGGTTCATGACCAACGCTTTACCGCGTTCATGCCAATCGGCGCGCGTTCCCTCTCCCCCAGGAGGAGACACCCGATGCACACCACCCACCGCTCCCGGTTGCGGGCGCTGCTGTCCGCCGCCTGTTGCGCCGTCCTCGGCGCCGGGCTCCTGACCGGCGCGGGCACCGCGTCCGCGGCGGCTCCGCCCGCTCCCCGGGCGAAGGCCGGCTCCAAGGTCGTCGGCTACTTCACGGAATGGGGCACCTACCAGCGCAACTACCTGGTCAAGAACGTCGAGACCTCCGGCTCGGCCGCGAAGCTCACCCACATCAACTACGCCTTCGGCAACGTCACCGGCGGCAAGTGCGCGATGGGCGACTCGTACGCGGCGACCGACCGGGCCTACACCGCCGCCGAGTCCGTGGACGGCGTCGCGGACACCTGGGACCAGCCGCTGCGCGGCAACTTCAACCAGCTGCTGAAGCTCAAGAAGAAGCACCCGAACCTCAAAGTCCTCTGGTCCTTCGGCGGCTGGACCTGGTCCAGTGGGTTCGGTGAGGCCGCCGGCAACCCCGCCGCCTTCGCGCAGTCCTGCTACGACCTGGTCAAGAACTCCAGGTGGGCGGGTGTCTTCGACGGCATCGACATCGACTGGGAGTACCCGAACGCCTGCGGCAACACCTGCGACACCAGCGGCCGGGACGCGTTCCGGAAGGTGATGGCCGCGCTGCGCGCGAAGTTCGGCAGCAGTGCGCTCGTCACGGCGGCGATCACCGCCGACGCCACCAGCGGCGGCAAGATCGACGCGGCCGACTACGCGGGGGCGGCGCAGTACGTCGACTGGTACAACCCGATGACGTACGACTACTTCGGAGCCTGGGCCTCGACCGGTCCGACCGCCCCGCACTCGCCGCTGACCTCCTATTCAGGCATCCCGACAGCGAACTTCTCCACCTCGGCGACCATCGCCAAGCTCCGGAGCCTCGGCGTCCCGGCGGCCAAGCTCCTGCTCGGCATCGGCTTCTACGGCCGCGGCTGGACCGGCGTGACCCAGTCGGCGCCCGGCGGCACGGCGACCGGCCCGGCGGCAGGGACGTACGAGCAGGGCATCGACGACTACAAGGTGCTCAAGACCAAGTGCCCGGCGACCGGCACGGTGGGCGGCACGGCGTACGCCAAGTGCGGCAGCGACTGGTGGAGTTACGACACCCCGGCGACCATCGCGACCAAGATGACCTACAAGAACCAGCAGGGCCTGGGCGGCACCTTCTTCTGGGAGCTGAGCGGCGACACCGCGAGCGGTGAGCTGATCAGGGCCATCGGCTAGCCCCCCGCACGGGGGGCTCGGGGCGGGGGGACCACGAGCCCCCCGCCCCTTCCGCGTCAGGAGTCCCGGCGGGCCGGGGCCGGGGCGCGGTAGGCCGGATCCAGTTCCTCGATGGCGCGCAGAGTACCGCCGAGCGTCTTGACCAGCAGCTCGCACATGGTCTCGCGGGAGAGTACGGGCCGGTCGATCCAGTCGAGGGTGGCACCCTCCACGCTGCACAGCCAGGAGAGCAGACCCGTCCTGGCGAGCGGGGCGATGTCGGTACGGCCGTACGCCCCCTCGGCTATGGTCGCGACGATCGCCTCGCGCACGCCGTCCCGGATGGCGTGCACCTCGGTGTCGAAGCCGACGCCGCCGCTGACGATCGTCCGGTACGCGGCCTGATGGTGCTCGGCGTAGCGCAGATAGCTGTCGATGGTCCGGTGGACGCGGTCCGCCTGGGGCAGCTCCAGACCGCTCGCCGCATAGGTGACCAGGTCGGCGACGGAGTCCTGGATGATCGCCAGGTAGTAGCCGCGCTTGGACTGGAAGTAGTAGTAGATCAGCCCCTTGGCGACATGCGCCTGCCTGGCGATGTCGTCCATGGACAGCGCGTCGTAGGACGTGTCGGCGAACAACTTCCGTCCGATCGTGATGAGTTCAGCACGACGAGCCACGGAACGCTCGGTGCCGCGCGCCCGGGGACGGGCGGCGGCACGTTGTTGACTAATATTCAATTTCGACCCTGGTCTCAACGGGCTGCGGGACATCCGCAGTATGTCAGGTCGGGTCGTGGGTCAGGTCACAGCAGACCGAGTTGGGTGACCAGCATGGCGACGACCACGACGAGCGTCCAGCCCATGACGTGTTCCAGAACCTTGGGGCCGTCGTCCTTCGGGCCGCCGGTACGGGCGCGGGCGGCGGTGGCGGAGTGCGTGGTCATGACGTCCACCATGCCACCGATTGCGGCTTTTGCGGCGGAGAGCTTGGTCACAGCAGAGCGGCCCCCGACCGGGCCTGAGGCCGCTCCCCCGGCCGGTCAGCGCACGCCGACCGCCGCGAGCGCCTTGAGCTGGGCCGGGGTCGGGCAGGCCGGGAAGTACAGGTAGCAGACGCCACCGGTGCCCGAGACCACCTTGCCGGCGGCGTTGTACCGCTTGGTCCGCAGCCAGATGTTCTCGAACTCCCGCCGCAGATACACCCGCCGGACCGCGTTGTCGTCGGCCGAGAACGGGTCGTTGGCGATCACGTCGCCCTCGGCGGTGAACCCGATCACCGTCATCAGGTGTCCCGAGGTGCCGTAACCGGCCCCGGTCAGCTCGCTCGTCAGGAACGACTGCGACGTTATGGCCGGGATCCCGGCCGCGATCAGGGTCTCCAGGTCGGTGAGCGAGGCCAGGCGCGTCACCACGCCCTGGAGGTCCTTGTACGTCGCGGCGTAGGCGGCGTTGAACGGCCAGTTGCCGCACCCTCCGTACTGGTAGTCGTAGGTGTAGCGGGCCGCCTGGCAGACCTGGGGGTCGGCGTACGACGGGTCGACCCAGGCCAGCTGCGCGGCGGTCGGCCGGCCGCCCCAGTACTCGACGATCATCTGCGAGGAGGTGGGGCTGCACCAGGCCTCGCCGCCGTTGTCGTACTCGGGGTACTGGCCCTTGTGGATCTCCTGCGAGTAGCGCGGGACCCGCAGCTCCTGGGCCAGGCCCGGCGTGGAGGCGGGGACGGTGAAGCGGTCCGGGATGTCGGAGCTCATGGCGCCGATCCGCCACACGGTCGGGGTGAGCCTGCTGCCCGGCCTGCGGTAGAGGGTCAGGCGCAGGCGGTACGACGTGAGGCGCAGGCCGGTGGTGGCGTCGTCGATGGCGAAGGTGTCGGTCCAGACGGTGCTCTTGCCGTCGGTCTGGCCGTCAACGGAAGTCCGCTTGATGTCCTGGTCGCCGGCCGCCCAGCGGCCCATCACGTACCAGGGGGTGTCGGTGCCGTCGGAGTAGGTGCCGTGCAGTTCGACCTGGATCCAGGTGCCGGCCGGGGTGTCCGCGTTCCAGGAGGCGATGGTCTCGGTGGCGGGGACGGCCGACTGGTGCACCGGGCCGGTCCAGGTGGCGTACTCCCAGGTGGCCGTGGTGCCGGTGTGCGGGTCGGTGTAGGAGGTGGTGCCGGCCGGGGTGCCGATCACCACGCCGGGGCGGTCCCCGGCGACGGCTCCGACGCCCTTGGCGGTGCCGGAGCGCCAGTCACTGTAGGTCGTCCAGGACCGGTAGTCGATCGGCCGGGTCCCGTCCCGGCCGTGGCCGGTGCGGCCGTTCCCGGCCCGGCGGGTCTCGGTCCGGGCCGTCTCCTCGGCGTCGGTCTCGGGGACGGCGGCCGCGGGTACCGCCGGGACCACGCCCTGGGCGACGGCCGCGGCAGCGACGGTCGCGGCGGCGGCCAGAACGGTTCTGCGGGACGGCTGTTCGGCTCTGCTCATGGGCGGAGGACCCCCAGGTGTGCGCGTCACGGCTGATCCGGAGCAAGGGCTGTGCGCCCACTATGGAGCAGGCGCCATGCCCCTGCCAGCACTTTTGCCCATGCCACGCCCACCAATATTGGTCTCGTCCACCGAAAGGGCCCCGGCACGGTCGCCGGGGCCTTTTCGGGTTCCTCGCCGGGTCAGACGAGATCCATCGCGGCGACCTCGTCGGGGCCACCGTAGCTGACCGGGCCCTGGAAGCGGCGGCGGGCGGTGGCGAACCACCAGACCGTGGCCACCACCAGGACGACGGCCAGGGCGATCGGCGCGTAGTTGAAGGAGTCGACGGTGATCGGCGAGGCCTGCGGCAGCATGAACAGGACACTGCTGAGCAGGATCCAGGTCACCGCCAGCCGGCCGACCGGCCTGCTCCAGCGGCCCAGGTGCCACGGTCCGGGCCGGAACTCGTCGCCCAGGCGCAGCCGCAGGAAGACCGGCACGGCGTAGGCGAGGAACAGGCCGACGACGTTGACGCTGACGATCGCGGTGAACGCCGTGTGCGACCACCAGCCCGGCACCACCAGGGCGAGCGAGCAGGCCACCGCGAGCCAGACGGCCTTGACGGGGGTCCGGGTGCGGGGCGAGACCGAGTGCCACAGGCGCGAGCCGGGCATGGCACCGTCCCGGGAGAAGGCGAAGATCTGCCGGGTGTTGCTGGTGAGGTTGGCCAGGCCGCAGAAGAGCATGGCGCCGATGACGACGAGCAGCATCGCCTTGGCCCAGGCCGTGCCGAGCCCGTCGATGAGGATCTGTACGGGCGGCGCGGAGGAACTCGCCACCTTGGCGTAGTCGCCGATGCTGTACACCATCGCGAGCATCAGGACCAGGCCCGTGATCGCCGACCAGCCGATGGAACGGATGATCCCTCTGGGGGCGTTGACGGTCGCCCGGACGGTTTCCTCGGACATGTGGAAGCTGCCGTCGAAGCCGGTGAAGGTCCAGCTGGTGACCAGGAGCCCCAGCAGGCCGCCGTAAAGGCCGTCGGTGAAACCGGTGTTGTTCACGAAATGCGTCACGAAGGACGCCGGCCGGTGCTGGTCGGGCAGCACGATCAGCGTGCTCACGATCACCACGAGTCCGATCAGCAGCCACCAGACGGAGATCCGGTTCAGCAGGGCGACGAGCTGCACCGTGTAGGTGTTGGCGAGCCCCTGGGCCACGATGATCAGGGCCGTGATCAGAACGGTCTGGTGGGCGGTCGGGGTGTACGACGGCCACTGCAGGGCGACGAACGCCTGAACGAAGGTGGCCGCCGCGTATCCGGTGGCGGCCGTGCCGCCGATCTGGCCCACGAAGTTCAGCCAGCCCGTGTACCAGGACCAGGCGCCCTTGTGCCGTTTGGCGAGTTTACCGGCGGAGAAATACAGGGCACCGCTCGTCGGATAGGCGGAGGCCACCTCCGCCATGGCCGCGCCGATGCACAGCACCATCACGCAGACGCCGATCCAGCCGAAAACGAGAATGCGCGGTCCGCCCGCGTTCATACCGAATCCGAAGGACGAGAAGATCCCGGAGAGGATATTGATGATGGTGAAGGAGATGGCGAAATTGTCGAAGGCCTGGAATCGGCGGGTGAGTTTCCGCGGATAGCCCATCGCGTGCAGGGTCGCGTCGTCGTCGAGCGTGACGGGGTCCGCTGTGCGTTCTGACACGTGCCGGCCTTTCGCTGGGAATCAGGAGGGGATGGGCAGGCCGCAGGCGCGGCGGGCCCGGGAGAGCTGGTCGGCCGGTTCGCCGAAGACGCTCCAGGGCATGCGTGAGGCGTACGGCCCCATGGCCGTGAAGACCGCACGGGCCTCGAACGCACACTGGGCCATGACCAGCGCGTGCGCGAGGTAGGCCAGGTCGAGCACCGGCGTGAAGCGGTATCCGGCCACCGTGGGCAGCCACGTGTGGTAGATCGACAATGCGGTGCTGCGCCACTGGGGCTGTTCCCAGACGCGCTCGGCGAGCAGTTGGGTGGGGTTGTGACTCTCCACCAGCGCGAACAGGGGCAACAGCCGCAGTGCGGAGCCGGCGGGCGCCCGCTGGGCGAGGAAGGCCGCGACGTCCCAGGCCGTGTTGACCGAGCCGCCGTACCGGGTGAAGAAGAAGGCCAGGAAGCGGTGGTGGGCCTCGCGGTGCCAGGGGTCGAGGGTGAGGGTGTGCGCGAAGAGCCGCCAGGGGCCGGGCGGCGAGGTCAGCAGGCCGCCGGGGGCCGGGTCGCGCGGGCGGTGCAGCCGGGCCATGGCCAGCTTGGCGGCCCAGGGCGTGGGATCGGCGGGGTTCATGGCGCTGGCCCGGTCACAGGCGGCGAGGGCGATCCGCTCCAGCGCCTCGGCCCGCTCGTCACGGGCGTCGGCCGCCCGGATCGCCCGCTGCACGGCCACCCGGGCCCACATCAGCGCGGACTCGGGGCTCGGCTCCTCGGCCAGCCAGCGCTCCACCAGATCGGTGCCGGCCGCCTCGGAGGCGAGGACCAGGGAGCGGTGGGCGCGCAGGGCGAAGTCGGCTCGCGTCTCGGTCAGGGCCTCACGTGCGCTCAGGTATCTGCCGGCGCGCACATCCACGCACACGCTCGCGAGCAAGCGGTCATCGGCCGCCGGATGCCAGACGTACTGCCCCTCGAATAAGTCCGCCGCCATCTTCCCCTGTCCGTCCCCGACGCGTGCACGCTCAAGGCAGCCTACTCAGGGTCCGGCACAGCGGAAACGCACGAGATCGACATATCGGTCAGCCACCCGGAAATATCAATGGCGCTTGCAGAGAACGGCTCGAAATTAGTTCAAGGCGATACCTTCCCGGGGCCGCGAACGCCCGCTCTGCACGGCACTACTAGAATGTTTCCGGAAAACACCCCATACCTCAGCACACCTCGGGACCGGCCATTCACCAGCTCGCCTCCGCGCTCCGGGCCCTGCCGCCCTCCTGCGGCCCGGTCCGCCTCGTCGGCGTCGACGGGCACGCGGGATCCGGAAAGACCACGTTCGCCGGTCAGTTGGCCGCCGCGCTGGGCGGGGCACCGGTGCTGCACCTCGACGACATCGCCAGCCACCAGGAGCTGTTCGCCTGGACCGGACGGCTGCTGACCCAGGTGATCGAGCCGCTCGGCCGGGGCGCAGTGGCGCGCTACTCCCCCTACGACTGGCACACCCGCCGCTTCGGACCGCCCCGCCCGTTGCCGCCGGCCCCGGTGATCCTCGTGGAGGGCGTCGGCGCCGGGCGCCGGGCGCTGCGCCCCTTTCTGGCCCGGCTGCTCTGGATGGAGCTGCCGCGCGAGGAGTCCTGGACGCGGGGCCGGGCACGGGACGGCGCCGATCAGCGGGCGTTCTGGGCCGAGTGGGTCAGGGCGGAACACGAACACTTCAGCGAAGACCCGTCCAGACCCCACGCCGATCTCCTGGTGACACAGTCACAAAAGGGATATGAGGTACTGCCGGGCCCGACGGGAACACTTGGACCGGACCAGAAGGTCACCCACCGTGACGGACCGTCCGCTGTGTGCTGAACTTGTGAAGAGCCGACCCCAAAGAAGTTGCCCGAGTACCTCAACTCTGCTTGACCGGGGGGCCGTACAGGTCTTACGTTCTCACTGAGCGGCCACTGTTGAGCCGCCGCAGAGACGCGAGGCCCCCGGTTGTTCCCCCGTGATCGGGGGCTTCGTTCTGCCCTTTATCCCTTTTGTGTGCGCCCCGCGCAGCCTCTCGCTCACCCAGGGTCACCGCGCCCGTGTGCGCCCTCTCTGCTCCCACCTCACCAAACGGCCCGTGCGGCACCCTTCGGCGGGCGGTGGAACCGCAGGTACGATGCCCTCGGTGCGACCTTCGAACGGCTGCTTCGCGCACCTGCAACTCCGGTCCGCGGCACAGCGGTTCGACCAACGGCGGCCATCGGGGGGAGCCCGGGGCCAACCACGGGGGCACGGTTTGTGGGGGACGTGATGGATTTCGGCACGCAGGGCCCCGAGGCCCCGGCCGACCTCGCCTGGCTGCGAGGCGTGGACGCGTACACGATGGGCGCCTATCCGCAGGCGGAGGAGGAGTTCCGCGCCGCGGTGCGGATGGATCCCGGGATGGCCGACGCCTGGCTCGGGCTGCACGCGCTGCGCGTCGACACGACGACCGCGCTGCTGCGGATGTTCCGGCACCGGGACCGCTTCGGCGAACAGCGCGGCCGGCATCGCCGCACCCTGAACTCCTGGTACTGGCTGGGCTGGTGGGTGCAGCCGGTGCTGGAGAGCCCGCGCGATCTGCTGCTCGCCCACGCCTCCCACTGGCTGGACGGCCGGCACGTCCCGGAGCTCGACCGGGCCCTCGCCGGGCTGCCGCCCGTGGACGCCGACGCCCAGGTCCGCTTCCTGCACGCCTGCCGGGCCTACCTGGTCAAGGACTGGGAGCAGTTGGTACGGCACACCGACCCGCTCCTCGACGACCCCATGCTCGGCATCGAGGCAGGCCTGTTCGGCGGCATGGCCCGGGTCCGCCTCGAGATGTACGGCCAGGCCGAACCGCACCTCTCCGCCGCGCTGATGCGCTGCCGCAGCGAGCAGCCGCAGCGCAAGGAGCTGCGCTACTGGCTGGCCCGCGCGCACGAGGGCACCGGCCGCAGCGCCGCCGCGCTCCCCCTCTACCGGGCCGTGCACCGGGTCGACCCCGCCTTCATGGACACCTCCGCGCGGCTGGCCGCGATAGCCGAGGGCGACGGCTACGACGACGCGGCCGACCTCGCGGCGATCACCCTCACCGGCGTCGGGCAGGACGTCGGGGACGGACCCGACCTGCTCGACCCGCTGTTCGGGACCGAGGGACGCGATCTGCGGCTCGGCGACCCGGAGCCGCCGGCCGGGGCGATGCCGTCGGTGATCGATCCGGCGGTGCGCGAGAAGGTTGCGGCGTCGGGCCCGCTGCCGGCCGGGCCGACCGACCCCGCGTTACTTGAGGAGGCGCTCGCCGAACTGGAGCGCATGGTCGGGCTCGAGCCCGTGAAACGGCAGGTCAAGGCGTTGTCCGCGCAGTTGAACATGGCGCGGCTGCGGGCCGGGCAGGGGCTGCCGGTGCAGCCGCCGAAACGCCACTTCGTCTTCTCCGGGCCGTCCGGAACGGGGAAGACCACCGTCGCCCGGATCCTCGGACGGGTCTTCTACGCGCTGGGGCTGCTGGGCGGGGACCACCTCGTGGAAGCGCAGCGCGCCGATCTGGTCGGCGAGTACCTCGGCCAGACCGCCGTGAAGGCGAACGAACTGATCGACTCCGCGATCGGCGGGGTGCTCTTCGTCGACGAGGCGTACTCCCTCTCCAACTCCGGCTACGGCAAGGGGGACGCGTACGGCGACGAGGCGCTGCAGGTGCTGCTGAAGCGGGCCGAGGACAACCGCGACCACCTGGTGGTGATCCTCGCCGGCTACCCCGAGGGCATGGACCGTCTGCTCGCCGCCAACCCGGGGCTCTCCTCGCGCTTCACGACCCGGGTGGACTTTCCCTCCTACCGCCCGCTCGAACTGACCTCGATCGGCGAGGTGCTGGCCGCCGAGAACGGGGACGCGTGGGACGAGGAGGCGCTGGAGGAACTGCGGTCGATCGCCGGGCACGTGGTCGACCAGGGCTGGATCGACGAGCTGGGCAACGGGCGGTTCCTGCGGACGCTGTACGAGAAGAGCTGTGCGTACCGGGATCTGCGGTTGTCCGCGTATCCGGGGGTGCTGACGCGGGACGATCTGGCGACGCTGCGGTTGCCGGATCTGATGCAGGCGTACGGGGAGGTGCTGTCGGGGAGGGGACCGCACGATCCGGCGGCCGGGATGTAGGCTGAAGCGCCCCGCAGGGGCGCGGGGAACTGCGCGACCAGCCCCCACCGGCCCGCAGCTCCCCGCGGCGCTCAGCCCACGGCCACTCCAGCTCCCCGCGACGCTCAGCCCACCGGCACTTCCTCCGGCTCCCCGTTCACCCTCGGCTCCGGGGCCCGCGGCGACGTCGGCTGGTCGCGGTGCGCCGGATCGCGGACCTCGCCGACCAGCAGCTCCAGGACGTCCTCCAGCGCCGCCAGGCCCAGCACCCTGCCGTTCGCGTCGGCCACCTGCGCGAGGTGGGTCGCCGCTCGGCGCATCACCGTGAGGGCGTCGTCGAGGGGCAGCTCGGCCCGCAGGGTCGTCATCGGCCGCCATATCTGCTGCGGCACCGCCCGGTCCGAGTCCTCCAGGTCGAGGACGTCCTTCACGTGCACGTACCCCATGAAGGCGCCGGACTCGGCCGCCACCGGGAAGCGGGAGTACCCGGTGCGGGCGGTGAGCTCGACGATCTGGCCCGGGGTGACCGACGGCGGGACCGTGATCAGCGACTCGCGGCGCAGCAGGACGTCCGTGACCGGGCGGGAGCCCAGTTCCAGCGCGTCCTCCAGGCGCTCCCGCTCCTCCGGGTCGAGAAGGCCCGCCTGGCCGGAGTCCTCCAGCAGCCGGTTGAGCTGCTCGCTGGTGACGACGGCCTCGACCTCGTCCTTCGGCTCGACCCGGAACAGCTTGAGGATGCCCTGGGCGCAGGCGCCGAGGGCGACGGTGATCGGCCGGCAGACGCGGGCGAACGCCACCAGGCCGGGGCTCAGCCACAGCGCCGCCTTCTCCGGCGCCGCCATGGCCAGGTTCTTCGGCACCATCTCGCCGATGACCAGGTGGCAGAAGACCACCGCGGCCAGTGCGATGACATAGCCCAGCGGGTGGACCATGCCGTCGGGCAGGTGGACCGCCTCGAACAGCGGCTCCAGCAGGTGGGCCACCGTCGGCTCGGCCACCGCGCCCAGCGTCAGCGAGCAGACGGTGATGCCGAACTGGGCCGCGGCCATCATCTGCGGCAGGCGTTCCAGGCCGTAGAGAACCTGCCGGGCGCGGGCCGTGCCCAGGGGTTCGATCTGGCTGCGGCGTACGGAGACGAGGGCGAACTCGGCGCCCACGAAGAAACCGTTGGCCAGGACCAGCAGCGCGGCGAAGACCAGTTGGAGGAAGCTCATCGGGCGGCCTCCGCGACGGCCGGGGCGGTGCGGACCAGCCGGACCCGTTCTGCGCGGTAGTGGCCGACCCGGCGGACCGACAGGCGCCAGCCGGGCAGTTCCGCCCGGTCGCCGGGTGCCGGGATGCGGCCGAGGAGGTCGGCGACCAGCCCCGCGACGGTCTCGTACGGGCCTTCCGGCACGTCCAGCCCTATCCGCTGCAGGATGTCGACGCGGACACTGCCGTCGACGTCCCAGGCGGGCTTGCCGTCCTGGGCGGGGGCGGCGGCGAGTTCGGGGGCGCCCTGGCTGTCGTGCTCGTCCCGGACCTCGCCGACGAGTTCCTCGACGATGTCCTCCAGGGTGACCACGCCCGCCGTGCCGCCGTACTCGTCGACGACGACCGCGATGGGCTGCTCGGAGCGCAGCCGGGCGAGGAGCGGCTGGACCGGGAGGGTCTCGGGCACGAGGAGGGCCTGCCGGGCGATGCGGCTGACGGGTGTGTGCAGGCGCTCGTGCACGGGAACGGCCAGCGCGTCCTTGAGATGGGCCATGCCGACGACGTCGTCGATCTTCTCCCGGTAGACCGGGAAGCGGGACAGTCCGGTGGCCCGGGTGAGGTTGACGACGTCCTCGGCGGTCGCCGTGTCCTGGAGGGCGCTGACCTTCACCCGGGGGGTCATGACGTGCTGGGCGGTCAGCTCGCCCAGGGACAGGGTGCGGACGAACAGGTCGGCCGTGTCCTGTTCCAGCGCGCCGGCCTGGGCGGAGTGCCGGGCCAGGGAGACCAGCTCGCCGGGGGTGCGGGCAGAGGCCAGTTCCTCGGCGGGTTCGACGCCGAGGGCGCGGACGAGCCGGTTGGCGACCGTGTTCAGCGCGGCGATCACCGGCCGGAACAGGCGGGAGAAGCGGGCCTGCGGGCCGGCGACCACGCGCGCGACCTGGAGGGGCTTGGAGACCGCCCAGTTCTTGGGCACGAGTTCGCCGATCACCATCTGGATCGCCGAGGCGAGCAGCATGCCGACCACGACGGCGATACCGGAGACGGCGCCGTCGGGCAGCCCGATCGCGGTGAGCGGGCCGCGCAGCAGCGTGGCCAGTGCCGGTTCGGCGAGCATACCGACGACGAGGGAGGTGATGGTGATGCCGAGTTGGGTGCCGGAGAGCTGGAAGGACAGCTCCTTCAGCGACTCGACGACCGTACGGGCGCGTCTGTCGCCGTCGGCGGCGGCCTTCTCGGCCTCGGGCCGCTCCACGGTCACCAGGCCGAACTCGGCGGCCACGAAGAAGCCGTTGGCGAGGATGAGCAGGAACGCGGCTGCCAGGAGCAGCAGGGGGGTGGTCATGATGCCGCCGCCTCCGCATCCTCGCGGACCGGGGAAAGGCGGTCCGCGGTATGTCGGCAGGGAGCGGCGCAGGTACTACAGGACGATCCGTCCATCGCCGGAGAGGGTCACTCCTCGGGTAGCAGGAACCCCTGTGCGCCGGGCGCGCGACAGGGGCGGAGGCGGGACGTGAAAAGCCTCCGCCAACAGATTAATCAAGACAGGGGCCGGTGCGGCAGGGGCGACGGCCCTCGGACGACCCCGAAGTTGCGTGATTTCAGCCCTGATGCTGTTCGGGGTCGTGCACCGCGTGGGCCTCGGCGAGGGCGCGCAGGGCCCTGGCGTCGGCGATGGCGCGCTGCTTGGCGATGCCCGGCTGGATGCCGAGGGCGGGCAGGCTGGTGCCGTCGCTGAGGTCGAGGAAGACCCAAGGGTCACCCGCGCGGAGGTTCACCTGGAGGATCTCGGCCCACTCCAGGCGCCGCTCGCCCGCGATGTTGACCACGGTCACGCCGGACTCGTCGGCGACCACCTTCACCCGGGCCAGCCGGGCCAGCACCCAGAAGATCAGCGCGCCGGTGACGACGAAGCTGAGCTTCTCCCCCGGGCCGAGCTGCTCCAGGAGCAGCGCGACCCCGGAGATGGTGGCGAAGATCGCGACACCCGCGGTGAGCAGGATCGCGCGGGTGAGGCCCGGCCGGAAGGTGACGGGAAGAGCGGGAAGCTCGGACATCTTTCGTGCGCCCCGGGTCAGAGGCGGCAGGCGTGGATGGCCGTCGTCAGGATCGCTCGGGCGCCGATGTCGTACAGGTCGTCCATGATCCGCTGGGCGTCCTTGGTGGGGACCATGGCGCGGACGGCGACCCAGCCCTCGTTGTGCAGCGGGGAGACGGTCGGCGACTCCAGGCCCGGGGTGAGGGCGACGGCCTTCTCCAGCTGCTCGACCCGGCAGTCGTAGTCCATCATCACGTAGGTCCGGGCGACCAGGACGCCCTGGAGGCGGCGCAGGAACTGCTGGACCTTGGGCTCCTCGGCGTCGGCGCCGGTGCGGCGGATCACGATCGCCTCGGACTTCATGATCGGCTCGCCGAAGACCTCCAGGCCGGCGTTGCGCAGGCTGGTGCCGGTCTCCACGACGTCTGCGATGACCTCGGCGACGCCCAGCTCGATGGCGGTCTCGACGGCGCCGTCGAGGTGGACGACGGAGGCGTCGACGCCGTTGTCGGCGAGGTGCCCCGCGACGATCCCCTCGTAGGAGGTGGCGACCGTCTTGCCCTTGAGGTCCGCCAGGCCGGTCGCCTCGCCGGGCCTGGCGGCGAAGCGGAAGGTGGAGCGGGCGAAGCCGAGGGGCAGGATCTCCTCGGCGTTGGCCCCGGAGTCGACGAGCAGGTCACGGCCGGTGATGCCGATGTCGAGGCGGCCGGAGGAGACGTAGATCGCGATGTCGCGGGGGCGGAGGTAGAAGAACTCGACGTCGTTGACCGGGTCGACGATGCGCAGTTCCTTGGACTCCCGGCGCTGCCGGTAGCCGGCCTCATGCAGCATGTCCGCCGCAGGGCCGGAGAGGGAACCCTTGTTGGGGACGGCGATGCGCAGCATGAGGTCGGCTTCCTTCGCTTCGGAATTCGAAAGGGGGTGAAAGGGGAGCGGAGCGGGCGGCTTACAGGTGGGCGTAGACGTCGTCCAGCGAGATGCCGCGGGCGACCATCATCACCTGGACGTGGTAGAGCAGCTGCGAGATCTCCTCGGCGGCCGCTTCCTTGCCCTCGTACTCGGCGGCCATCCAGACCTCGGCGGCCTCCTCGACGACCTTCTTGCCGATGGCATGGACCCCCTTGCCCACCAGCTCGGCGGTGCGGGAGGTGGCGGGGTCCCCGTGGGCGGCCTTGTGCTGGAGCTCGGTGAAGAGCTCCTCGAAAGTCTTGTTGGACATGGTGAACGTCAGCCTACGCCAACCGCGGCGTCGCTCAGTGCCAGGGTTCGGATACTGAGCGGAGGGTGGCCGCCGTCGCCACCGCCGCCGTGACCGCCTCGTGCCCCTTGTCCTCGTGCGAGCCCTCAAGGCCCGCCCGGTCCAGGGCCTGCTCCTCGTCGTCGCAGGTGAGCAAGCCGAAGCCGACCGGGACGCCGGTCTCCACCGAGACCTGGGTGAGGCCCTGGGTGACGCCCTGGCACACGTAGTCGAAGTGCGGGGTGCCGCCGCGGATGACGACGCCGAGGGCCACGATCGCATCGTAGCCGCGCCCGGCGAGGACCTTGGCGGTGACCGGGAGCTCCCAGCTGCCGGGGACCCGGAGCAGGGTCGGCTCGTCGATCCCCAGGTCGCGCAGGGCGCGCAGGGCGCCGTCCACCAGGCCGTCCATCACCTTCGCGTGCCACTGGGAGGCGATGACGGCGACCCGCAGGTCGCTGACATTGCGCACGGACAGTTCAGGTGCACCCTTGCCGCTCACGTTCTCTTGTCTCCTCGGTGTGCTTACTGGTTGCTGCAGGTGGACAGGGGGGCCGCGTCCAGCCAGGGCAGGTCGTGCCCCATCCGGTCCCGCTTGGTGCGCAGGTAGCGGAGGTTGTGCTCGCCCGCCTGCACGGGCATCGGCTCGCGTCCGCTGATCTTGAGTCCGTGGCCGAGCAGCGCGTCGCTCTTGTCGGGGTTGTTGGTCATCAGCCGGACGCTGTGCACCCCGAGGTCGGCCAGGATCTGGGCGCCGGCGCCGTAGTCGCGGGCGTCGGCGGGCAGGCCGAGTTCGAGGTTGGCGTCGAGGGTGTCGCGGCCGCGCTCCTGCAGTTCGTACGCGCGCAGCTTGGACAGCAGTCCGATGCCCCGCCCCTCGTGGCCGCGCAGGTAGACGACGACGCCCCGGCCCTCGTCCTGGATGCGGTCCAGGGCCTCGTCGAGCTGGGGACCGCAGTCGCAGCGGGCGGAGCCGAAGACGTCCCCGGTGAGGCACTCGGAGTGGACCCTGACCAGGACGTCCTCGCCGTCGCCGATCTCGCCGTGGACGAGGGCGACGTGCTCGACGCCGTCGGTGGTGGAGCGGTAGCCGTACGCGGTGAAGGTGCCGTGCCTGGTCGGCAGGTTGACCTCGGCCTCGCGGCGGACGGTGGGCTCGGCGGCCCGGCGGTAGGTGATCAGGTCCGCGATGGAGATGATCGTCAGGCCGTGCTTGCGGGCGAACGGGATCAGCTCCGGCAGGCGGAGCATCCGGCCGTCCTCCCCGGCGATCTCCACGATGGCGCCGGCCGGGCGCAGGCCCGCGAGGCGGGCGAGGTCGACGGCGGCCTCGGTGTGGCCGTTGCGGACCAGGACGCCGCCTGGCCGGGCGCGCAGCGGGAAGACGTGACCGGGGCGGACGAGGTCCGTCGGCTCCGCCTCGCCGCTCGCGAGCAGGCGGAGCGTGGTGGCGCGGTCGGCGGCCGAGATGCCCGTGGTGACGCCGTGTGCGGCGGAGGCGTCCACGGAGACCGTGAACGCGGTCTTCATGGACTCGGTGTTGTCACCGACCATCTGCGGCAGGTCCAGCCGGTCCAGTTCCTCGCCCTCCATGGGGGCGCAGATCAGGCCGCGGCACTCGCTCATCATGAAGGCGACGATCTCGGGGGTGATCTTCTCGGCGGCGATCACCAGGTCGCCCTCGTTCTCGCGGTCCTCGTCGTCGACGACGACGATCGGCCGGCCGGCCGCGATGTCGGCGATGGCCTGCTCGACCGGGTCGAGGGTGAGGTCGTCGATGCCGTCGGTGCTGTAGAGAATCGGTGCCGCGGTCATGCGGGTGCTCCTTCCAGAGCGGGCCGCGAGCCCTGGCGGGAGCGCAGCCACCAGTCGCGCATGCCCCACAGGACGAGCGCGCCGTAGATGACGTAGACGAAGCCGGAGAAGGCGTAGCCGTTGGCGAAGTTGAGGGGGACGCCGACGACGTCGACCAGCAGCCAGGCGATCCAGAACTCGACCATGCCGCGGGCCTGGGCGTACATGGCGACGATCGTGCCGACGAAGATGTAGGCGTCCGGCCAGGGGTCCCAGGACAGCGAGGGACAGGCCTTGAAGAGCAGGGCGACGGCGACGGTGCCGACGGCCGCGGCGGCGACCATCGCGCCGCGCTCCCGCCAGGTGGCGAACCGCGGGACGATGTGACCGTCGCCGGACTGGCCCTTGTTGCGGTTCCACTGCCACCAGCCGTACAGCGCGACGGCCATGACGACGACCTGCTTGCCGGCGCTGCCGGCGAGGTGCCCGTAGAAGGCGATGAACAGGACCAGGCCGGAGAGGAACTGCACCGGCCAGGTGAGCAGCGAGCGGCGCCAGCCGAGGGCGAGGGTGATCAGACCGAGGATGTTGCCGATCATGTCGGACCAGATGATGTGCTGGCCGAAGAGGGTGAAGGCCTGGGAGTTCAGCCAGTTCACCGGTCCGCTCCCTGCGTGTCGGCGAGCGGGGTGCCGGCGATCTGCGGGTCGGCGGGCCGCGTGTTCGCGAGCAGGCGCTCCACGTACTTGGCGACGACGTCGACCTCCAGGTTCACCGGGTCGCCGGGCTGCTTGCGGCCGAGGGTGGTGAGGTCGAGGGTGGTGGGGATGAGGCTGACGGTGAAGTAGTCGGGGCCCGCCTCGACCACGGTGAGGCTGATGCCGTCGACGGTGATGGAGCCCTTCTCCACGACATAGCGGGCGAGACCGGCCGGGAGGGAGACCTTGACGATCTCCCAGTGCTCGGAGGGGGTGCGCGCCAGCACCTGTCCGGTGCCGTCGACGTGGCCCTGCACGATGTGGCCGCCGAGGCGGGAGCCGACAGCGGTCGGCCGCTCCAGGTTGACGCGGGAGCCGACGTCCAGGGCGCCGAGGGAGGAACGCTCAAGGGTCTCCGCCATGACGTCGGCGGTGAACTCGTCGCCCTCGTGCTCCACGACGGTCAGACAGACACCGTTCACGGCGATGGAGTCGCCGTGCTGCGCGCCCTCGGTCACCACGGGGCCACGGAGCCGGAAACGGGACGCGTCGCCGAGGTTCTCGACGGCGGTGACCTCACCCAGCTCTTCGACGATTCCGGTGAACACTTCCCGGGTCCTCCTGCCTCAACGGGGCACGGACTCCGGGGCCTGTCGACGAACGACAGAAGGGACGGCCGACCACACCGAGGGCGACGCCGAGAAGGTCCCGCCCGCGAGGGACGAGACCAGATACGGCGGCGCGCACAGGTACATGCTCGCCCGCCGCGCACTGCCTCCCATCCGGACTTTAACCGTCGGTCCAGGAATTTCACCTGGTCAACCGGCCGCTGGAAGCGGACGGGTCGCGGACTGTAACCGCCGGTTCGGAGTTTCACCGACCCCGGAGTGCGCTGCTTCTGGTACACGGCCAGTGTGCCACGCCGGATGGCGGTCCATACAGGGGAGAGATGTGGGGTGCCTCACAGCTTGCGCCGCTGGACTTCCCAGCACGGTCGCGATGTGCAGAACCCGCCCCCGGACCAGGGATCTTGACTTCCTGTCAGCTATTGACCTATTGGTCTAGTCCTTTTAGGGTGCCAGGGGCCCGGCGGCGGTGACGACGGCCCTTGCCCGCCGCCGGGTCACTCCCGCGGGGCTCAGCGGTCCCGCGGCGCGAACAGCTCGTCCTGGGCCCGCGCCCGTGCGGTCAGCAGGGCGCCGCGGAGAACGGCCGCACCCCCCAGGGCACTTGGCCGCACCTCGGTGGGCAGGGGCGACATCCGGCGGATCCGCTCCTCCACGCGTGCGGCGAGCGCGGCGGCACCGGCAGGGCCGATCTCCCCGCCGAGCACCACGCAGCCGGGGTCGAGGATGGCCACCACGGCGGCGACGCCGAGGGCGATGCGGTCGGCGAGGGTGTCGAGGAAGCGGGCGTGTGCGCGGTTCGACCGGGAGCCGGGCGCGGCGCCGTCGGTGCCGGTCGCGCGGTCCCCCGCACCCCTCCGGGGCGCGTCCGCACCAGCGGCCTCGGCCACCAGGCTCGCGGCGGTCGCACCGATCCCTGACTCCATCCCGCACTCCCGCGCCAGCTCCACGATCGCCGCCGCTCCCACCAGCGAGTGGTAACCCCCCGAGCAGTCCGTCGCCGTGGGCAGTCCGGCGGTGCCCGGCACCGGCAGGAAGCCGATCTCGCCCGTGCCGCCGGAGGCACCCCGGCGCAGGCCGCCGTCGAGCACGACGGCGGCGCCGCAGCTGTCGTCGAGCCACAGCAGGACGAAGGTGTCGCGGTCCTGGGCGGCGCCTTCCCGCTGCTCCGCGAGGGCGGCCAGGTTGGTCTCGTTCTCGACGCTCACGCGGGCCTGCGGGAAGCGCTCCTGGAGGGCGGCGACCAGGCGGCGGTGCCAGGCGGGCAGGCCCGCCGAGTCGCGGAGCTCGCCGGTGGCCGGGTCGACCAGGCCGGGCGCGCCGATGCCGACGGTGTGCAACTGACCTCCGTCCTCGGCCTCCCCCGCCTCCTTCGCCACCCGTTCCACCAGCCCCACGGCCTGCTCCACGGCCGCCGCCTCCCCCGCCTCCGGGTCGACCGGGACCGACCCTTCCGCCAGCACCCGGCCCACCAGGTCGGAGACCAGCACCGAGACGCTCTCGGTGCGCACGTCGAGGGCGGCCAGGTGGGCGCGATCGGCGACGATGCCGTACAGCCGGGCGTTCGGCCCGCGGCGCTGCTCGCCCGCCTCGCCGACCACCGTGATCAGACCGGACGCGGTGAGCCGTTCGACGAGGTCGGCGACGGTCGGCCGGGACAGGCCGGTCAGCTGTTTCAACTGCCCTGCCGTCAGCGGGCCTTCCTGCTGCAGAAGGCTCAGCGCGAGCCGGTCGTTGATGGCCCGGGCGGTGCTCGGTGATGCGGGCATGACGGGCATCCTCCCAGATCCGACGACCCAGGACGGCCGTACGGCACCCTATCTATCAGGAAGGGTCCCTGATAGTTTACGGCGGACAGCGGGGCGGCACCCGTCCGGGGAGGAGCAGGACCATGAAAGACGTGGGTCACGGGCAGCACGGGGTGAAGCGCGCGCGGTACGCCGTCGCGGCGGTCTTCACCGTGCACGGTGCCGTCACCGGCTCGTTCGCGACCCGGGTGCCATGGGTCCAGGACCACGCCTCGCTCAGCGCCGGGCAGTTGGGCTTCGCGCTCGCGTTCACGGCGTTCGGCGCCTCGTGCGCGATGCCGCTGGCCGGCCGGATCAGCCACCGCTTCGGCAGCCGTACGGCGCTGCGCGGGCTGATCGCGATGTGGACGCTGTCGCTGATCCTGCCGTCGCTGGCGACGAACCTGTACCTGCTGTGCCTGGCGATGTTCGTGTACGGCGCGAGCGCGGGCATGGCGGACGTCGTGATGAACGCGCTCGGGGTGGAGATCGAGCGGCTGCTCGACAGGTCGATCATGTCGGGGCTGCACGGCATGTGGAGCGCGGGCACCCTGATCGGCTCGGCCGCGGGCACCCTCGCCGCCCATCTGGGCACGGACGCGCGTGTGCACTTCGCCCTGGCGTCGGCCGTCCTCACCGTGCTCGGCGTGCTGACGGCCGGGTTCGTCCTGGACGTCCAGGCCGGCGAGGACGAGGAGCCGCCGCCGCGGTTCACGCTGCCGCCCAGGTCGGCCCTGCTGATCGGCACGGTGGGCTTCTGCGCGGTGTTCGCGGAGGGCGCGAGCCTGGACTGGTCGGCGGTGTTCCTGCGGGACCGGATGGACAGCACGGCCGGGCTCGCGGCGGCCACCACCACCGGGTTCATGCTGGCCATGGCCGTGGCCCGGATCGGCGGGGACGCGGTGGTGAACCGTTTCGGTGCGGTCCGTACCGTGCGCGCCGGGGGCGTGCTGGCCGCGTTCGGCGGGCTGCTGGTGGTCCTCGCCGGGCAGCCCGCGGTGGCGATGACCGGGTTCGCGCTGATGGGCCTCGGCATCGCGGTCGTCGTACCGCTGTGCTTCGCGGCGGCCGGACACGCCGGGCCGAACCCGAGCCAGGCCATCGCGGGCGTGGCGACGATCACCTACACCTCGGGCCTGATCGCGCCCAGCCTGATCGGCGGCATCGCCCAGGCGACGAGCCTGGTGGTGTCGTTCGGCCTGGTCACGGTCCTGGCATTGGGCCTGGTGGGGTTCGCGGGCGTACTGCGCGCCGGGACGCGGGGCGCTCGTGCGGAGGTCAGCCCCGAGGCCGCAGCAGTTCCCGGCCCACGGCCCTGAACCCTTCGCTCCAGGGCGCGGGACGCAGGGTGGCCGGGTCCAGCCGGACGAGCACCCGGGTGCCCCGCGCGTAGGTGGTCGCGCCGTCCGGCGAGCAGAAGCGGAAGCCGTAGGTCAGGCCGGTGGTGCCGAGCCGTTCCAGCCACAGGTGGACGGCGTAGGGGCCCGACCTGGTGACCGGCGCCTCGTAGCCGATCTGCAGTTCCCGCACCACGTTGCAGGCGTCCCCGGCGGTGGCCCAGTCGCCGTCGAAGCGGACGCCGTGCCCGTGCCACAGTTCGGTCCAGGCACGCTCGACCAGCAGCGGGTAGCGGGCGTTGTGCAGCATCCCGAGCGCGTCGAGGTCGTCGAAGTGGACGCTGACCGGCAGCAGCCGACCGTAGGCGAGGGCGGGGGCGGACGGGGCTTCGGCGGTCACGGGTGGGGCTCCTGGGCGCTGGACGAAGCGGTGGGGACACTCCATCCTAAGCGGACGCTCAGGAGCCCCGGCCTGTGAGGGGCCGCCGGGCCGGCCGTGGGGCCGGTCGCGGGGTCGGCCGTGGGGCCGGTCAGCCTGCGATCGAGTCCAGTTGCTCGGCGGCGGGCCGCAGGGCCCAGAGGTCGCCGCCGGGCGGTGCCTCCAGCCGCCGCACCGCCTGCTGGGCCGCCTTGTCGCCGGCGTCGGCAGCGGCGTGGACGACGTCGCTCGCCGCGTAGCGGTGGAACTCCAGCTCCGGGTGGGACCAGGCGGCCGTCCCGGTCGCGGCCGGCAGCAGGTAGTCGACGGCCTTGGACAGGCTCTGGCCGGCCGGCCCCCGGTAGGCCCAGAGGTTCACGCCGACGTGTCGGCCGATGGCCGCGAGCCGGGTGTAGGCGACCAGGTCGAAGGTCGAGTAGTGCCAGCTCCTGGTGCGGGCCAGCTCCTGCGGCTGGCTGCCGTCGGCCGCGATCTGCGGGTCGATCCGCCTGGCCCGCGCGTCCAGCACGGTCTTCTTCGCCAGCGCCTTGTCGCCGGTCGCGTAGGCGAGGGCGGCGAGCTGCATGTCGTAGAAGGTGCCGTGGTTGTTGGCGGCGGCCCCTTCCTCCTTGCCGAAGGCGCTGTTCTTCAGCCAGTCCAGGAAGTCGCTGTTCCAGCTCCGCATCCCGGCCCGGTCCGCGGCGCTCCAGCCGGGCGCGCCGGTGCCGAGGATCGCCAGCGCGTCGGCCACGCTCGTGTAGGACTGGGAGAAGTCGATGATCCCGATGGCCCGGCCGTCGTACTTGCACGGGATGAACTGGGCGTGGTTCAGGTTCGGGTTCATCCGGGTCGCCGGGTCGAGGAACCAGGTGCGCAGGATCTGCCCGGCCTTCTCCGCGTACTCCCGCCGGCCGGTGTAGTACCAGGCCAGGGACAGGTCGTACGTCGAGTCGAAGACCTTCTCGGCGTCCTGGCGGTCGGTGCCGCTGTCGACCTCGGGATTGCGCTGGCCGTCGCGCTGGACATAGGGGCAGCCCCAGGGGTTGGCGGCGGTGGGGGTGGTGGTGGGCCACCAGTAGGGGGCCTGGCTGAGGTAGTCGTGGACGTCGCCGCCCGGGGCAGGCCTGGGTTTGTCGACGACCGTCCAGGGGCCCTGGTCCAGCCAGGTGTCGGCGCGGTTCGTCAGGTCGCGCAGCGCGCGACGCAGGTTCGGGTCACCGGCACGCAGTTCGACCCTGGTGCGCTCCAGCCGGGCACCGTCGAGGACGGCGGTGTCCGGGGCCTTCGCCGCCGCGTGGGCGGAGGGGACGAGGACCGCTCCGAACGCCACCAGAGCGGTCAGCAGGACGGCCGCGCGGGATCTTCCACTCATCGAGCACTCCGATCAACCTGAAATCAGATATGTGAACTCAATTCACGAGTAGGACCGTGTGAGCGTAGAACCACGAGGTAGCCGTGACAATGGTCCGGACCGTCTTCACGTACAAGGAAAGCGAAGACACCATGGATCTCGGCGTGCGCTGGAGACTGCACGGCGACGGGCGCACGCCCGCGCCCGGAGCGGTGGTACGCCCCGACGAACGGCTCTCCTGGCCGCGCACGATCGGGCTCGGCGCCCAGCATGTGGTCGCCATGTTCGGCGCGTCCTTCGTCGCCCCGGTGCTGATGGGGCTGAACCCCAACCTCGCGATCATGATGTCCGGCGTCGCGACCGTGATCTTCCTGCTGGCGACGGGCGGCCGGGTCCCCAGCTACCTGGGCTGCTCGTTGTCCTTCGTCGGGGTGGCCGCCGTCATCCGGGCTCAGGGCGGCACCAGCGCCACGGTGACCGGCGCGATCTTCGTGGTCGGCGCCGTGCTGTTCCTGATCGGGCTGGCCGTCCAGCGCTTCGGTGCCCGGATCATCCATGCCGCGATGCCGCCGATCGTGACCGGCGCGGTGGTGATGCTGATCGGCTTCAACCTCGCGCCGGTCACCGCCTCCACCTACTGGCCCCAGGACCAGTGGACGGCCCTGCTGGTGATGGCGTTCACCGGTCTGGCCGTCGTCTGTCTGCGTGGATTCTGGTCCCGCATCGCGATCTTCCTGGGCCTGGTCTTCGGCTACGTCCTCTCCTGGGCCCTCGACCGGATCTTCGGCCGGATCCACTCCCTGGGCCCGAGCGGCAAGGTCACCTACCACTGGCGCCTGGACCTCTCCGGAGTCGGCAGGGCCGACTGGATCGGGCTGCCGTCCTTCCACGGCCCGTCCTTCCAGTGGTCGGCGATCCTGGTCGCCCTGCCCGTCGTCATCGCCCTGGTCGCCGAGAACACCGGGCACGTCAAGGCGGTGGGCGAGATGACCGGCGACCCGCTCGACGACAGGCTCGGCACGGCGATCTCGGCCGACGGCGTCGCCTCGATGCTCTCCACCGCCGTGGGCGGGCCGCCCAACACCACCTACTCCGAGAACATCGGCGTGATGGCCGCGACCCGCGTCTACTCCACCGCCGCCTACTGGGCCGCGGCCGGCTTCGCACTGCTCTTCGGCGTCTGCCCCAAGTTCGGGGCGGTCGTGGCCGCGATCCCGGGCGGCGTCCTCGGCGGCATCACGGTCATCCTCTACGGCATGATCGGCCTGCTCGGCGCGCAGATCTGGCTGCACGCCAAGGTCGATCTGCGCAACCCGCTGAACCTGGTACCGGCGGCCGCCGGCATCATCATCGGCGTCGGCAACGTCAGCATGAAGTTCTCCGACACCTTCTCGCTCAGCGGCATCGCCCTGGGCACGCTGGTGGTCATCATCGGCTACCACGCCCTGCGCGCCATGGCCCCGGCCCACCTCAAGAGCCAGGAGCCGCTCCTCGACGAGGGCACCAGCTCCTACGACGACACCCGGCCGTAGGCCGCCGACGTGCCCTCCCGGGACGGCGGCCCGCCCGGGACGGCGGCCCGCTCGCCCCTCCCCTCGACGGGGCCGTTCCTCCGTTCCGGGGAAGCGTCCGGCCCGTCGGCACCCACGCCGGGCCGGGACTGGGACCCTTCCCCCATGGCGCAGTCACAGCACCTCACCGCTCCGGTCGGCACCGTCGTCTCCCGGATGCGCGCCCTGGACGCGGACCTGCCCGCGCGGGACGGGGTCGCGGTCTTCAACCGGGTGTACCTCGCCGTCACGGAGGAGGTCGAACGGCGCCTGCGCACCGGCCGGTTCACCGACCCCGAGGCCGCGGCCACGCTCGACGTGCGGTTCGCCGAGCGCTACCTGGCGGCCGTGGCCGCGGACGCCGCAGGCCGCCGACCCCCCGCCTGCTGGCGGCCGTTGTTCCAGTTCCGCCGCCATCCCGGGGTCCGCCCACTGCAGTTCGCGCTGGCCGGCATCAACGCGCACATCGGCCACGACCTTGCGCTGGCCGTGGTCGACGCCTGCCGCACGCTCGGCTGCGAACCGTCCGATCTGCAGGACGAGTTCGACCGCGTGGGCGACCTGCTCGTCTCGCTGGAGGAACGCGTCCGCGAGGATCTGATGCCCGGCCCGGACCTGCTCCAGGTCGCCGACCCGCTGACCCATCTGCTCGGCTCCTGGAGCCTGGAGCGGGCCCGGGACGCCACCTGGTCGGCGGCGAGAGCGCTGTGGGCGCTGCGCAGGTTCGAGGACCTGGCCGAGGAGTTCACCGAACGGCTGGACGCGGCCGTCGGCCTGGCGGGCCGGATGCTGCTCATCCCGCTGGGCGACTGAGATGGCCTGATCTGCTCGGTGCCGAGCGAGGTCCGGAATCCCCCACGGACGCCGCACGTTCACGGCAGGCACCCGACTGCAAAGGAGCACCGGCATGACCGTCCGGCTCGGCCTCTCGCTTCCCCAGATGCGGCAGTACTCCCTCGGCACCGACGTCGCCGACGTGGCACGCGCCGCCGAACAGATCGGCTACGAGAGCCTGTGGGTCTTCGAGCGGGCCCTGTTCCCGGAACCCGCCACCCAGGGGCTGTACGGCATGGAGGGGGTCCCCTGGCCCGACACCTACCGGTCCGTGGCCGACCCGCTGGTCACCCTCACCCTCGCCGCCGCGGCCACCGAGCGGGCCCGGCTGGGCAGCAGCGTGCTGGTGGCGCCCCTGCACAACCCCTTCCAGCTGGCCAAGTCGCTGGCCTCGCTGGACGCGGCGAGCGGCGGCCGGGTACTGGCGGGTCTGGGCACCGGCTGGTCCCTCGACGAGTACGCGGCGGCCGGTGTCCGGCCGTTCGAGGACCGCGGCAAGGTGCTGGACGAGATCATCGGCGTGTGCCGGGCGGTTTGGGGCCCCGACCCCGTGCACTACGACGGGCAGATCACCACGATCGCCTCCGCCGTGGTCGGCCCCAAGCCCGCCCGGCCGATCCCGATCATGCTGGGCGCGCACGGCAGGAGGGCGCTGCGCCGGCTGGTCGACCACGCGGACGGCTGGCTGCCCGTCGGCATGGGCGCCGAGCAGCTCGCCGCCCAGTGGCAGGAGTTGCGGGACCTGGCGGCCGAACGCGGCCGCACGGAACCGATCCAGACCGTGGTGCGGGTCAACGCCGTGTACACGCCCAAGGCCTACGAGGGCTCCGACCGCGGCCCCTTCCAGGGCAGCGTCGACCAGATCGTCGAGGACCTCGTGGCCCACGCGGCGGTCGGCCTGGAGGAGATCCTGATCGACCTGCAGAGCACCGCGCGCGACGCCCAGGAGCTCAAGGACGTCGCAGCGGAGGTGTACGAGAAGGCGCGGGCGGCCGGGGTCTAGGCGCTCCCGGACCGGCCGCCCCTTCTGTGGTCACTCCGCGGCCGGTCAGTCCTCGGGAAGTTCGACCGGTGCGATCTCGTCGTAGACGTCGCCGGGGCCGGGGTTGGCCGGGTCGGTCGCTCCGCCGAGGTGGTGCATGACGCCCCAGACCGCGTTCAGCGCGGTCTGGACGGCGCCCTCGGCCCAGCCCGCCGTCCAGGAGATGTCGTCACCGGCGAGGAAGAGGCCCCGCTTGTCGGCCGGCAGCCGGTCCTGCATGAAGTGCGTGAACAGGCGCCGCTGGTAGCGGTAGTGGCCGGGCAGGTTGGCCTTGAACGCGCCCATGAAGTAGGGCTCGTTCTCCCAGGACACGGTCACCGGGTTGCCGATGATGTGCTTCCGGATGTCGACCTTCGGATAGATCTCGCCGAGCGACTTCAGCATGACCTCCATCCGCTCGTGCGCGGACAGCGGCAGCCACTTCAGGCTGTCGTCGCACCAGGTGTAGGAGAGGCAGATGACGGCGGGCTTGTCCGGACCGTCGTCGAGGAGGTAAGTACCGCGGGTCATACGGTCGGTGAGGGTCATCGACATGACGTCACGGCCCGTCTGCTCGTCCTTGTCCAGCCAGAACGGCCGGTCGACCGGCACGAACAGCTTCGAGGACTCCATGTAGTGGGTGCGCTCGATCGCGGTCCAGTGGTCGATCGGGAAGAGCGCGTCGTCGCAGGCGATCTTGGAGAGCAGCATCCAGGACTGGGCCGTGAAGATCGCCGCCCGGTAGGTGCGGATGTCGCCGTTCGCGTCCGTCACGGTGATCCGGTTCCCGGTGCTGCGGTGCAGCCGGGTCACGGCGGGCCGGGGCGCACCGTTCTCGTGCAGGGTGGCGAGCGAGGTCCCGTACGCCCAGTGCACGATCTTCTCCGGCTCGCGCTCCCAGAGCCGCAGCGGCAGTTGCTGGGAGCCGCCGACGATGCCGCGGTGGTGGTCGTCGGCCTCGGTGTAGACGACCCGCAGGATCTCCAGAATGGAGTTGGGGAAGTCGGTGTCCCAGCCGCCGGTGCCGAAGCCGACCTGGCCGAAGATCTCGCGGTGCCGGAAGGACCGGAAGGCCTCGGAGTCGCAGAGGAAGCCGTAGAAGGTCTGGTTGTCGAGCTTCTCGACGAGCCTGGCCCAGATCTCGCGGATGCGCGGCACGTCCCGCTCGCGCATGGCGCGGTTCATGTCGGAGAAGTCGGCGCCCTCCTCCAGGCACTTGTTCCAGGCCTCGGCGACATCCCGGTACACCTGCGGGAGATCGTCGATCGTCTCGGCGTAGTGCGACTCGCCCTTGAGGTCGACGACGGTCGAAGGGGTCGCCTCCGCGAGGGGGTTGGGGAAGGCGCGGGTCTCCAGGCCCACCAGGTCGATGTAGTGCTGGAGGGCGGTGGAGGACGGCGGGAAGCGCATCGCGCCCATCTCGGCGGTCAGCGAGGGGTCGCAACCCTCGAAACCGACGGTCCGCAGCCGCCCGCCGATCCTGTCGGCCTCGTAGACGACCGGCTTCAGGCCCATCTTCATCAGCTCGTAGGCGGCCACGATGCCGGACAGGCCGCCGCCGATGACGGCGACCTCGGTGCCGTGCTCGGTCGCCGGTATCTGTCCGAGGCCCGCCGGGTGGTCGAGGAAGTCGTCGTAGGCGTAGGGAAAGTCCGGGCCGAACATGGTGATCGGCGGCTGCTGCTCGTCCGCATGCTCGACGGCGTTGGGCACGGTGGACGTCATGGGGGTACGGACTCCTTGCACAGACAGGGCGTTGGGGGTGTTTCAGACCAGGGATCCGTACAGACCGGGGCGGCGGTCCTTCAGGTACGGGTTGGCCTCGCGGGAGGCGGCGAGGAAGGCGGGGTCGACGTCGGCGACCACCAGTTCCTCGCCGCGGCCGGCGCGGGTGCGGGCGATGCCGTCGGGGCCGGCGAGGGCGGACAGTCCGAAGAACTCGAACTCGCCCTCCGGGCCGACCCGGTTGACGTAGGCGACGTACATCTGGTTCTCCCAGGCGCGCACCGGGACCATGGCCTCGGCGACGAACTGGAACGGATGCATGTTCGCCGTCGGCACCACGAGCAGGTCGGTGCCGGCCAGGGCGTGGGCGCGGGCGTTCTCCGGGAACTCGACGTCGTAGCAGATCATCAGGCCCACGGTCAGCCCGCCGAGCCGGGCCTGGACGAGCGACTGCTCGCCCGGGGTGAAGTGCTCGCGCTCGGCGGGGCCGAAGAGGTGGGTCTTGCGGTAGTTCGCGAGCCGGGTGCCGTCGGCGGAGATCAGCTGCGCGGAGTTGTGGACGGTCTCGCCGTCCCGCTCCGGGTAGCCGTAGACGAGCGCTATCCCGTGCCGGACGGCCGTCTCGGCGATCGCGTCGGCGGACTCGCCGTCGGCCGGCTCGGCGAGGCGCGCGATGTCGTCGCCGATCGCGTAGCCGGTGAGGAACATCTCGGGCGCGGCCAGCAGCCCGGCCCCCGCGGCGGCGGCACGGCCCGCGGCCGCGTCGAGGACCTTGAGGTTCTCGGCGACGGATCCGGGGCGGCCTGAGCTCTGGAGCAGGGCGGTGCGCATGCGGGGTCCTCACCGGTGCGGATGCTTTTCGGGGGTCACCTAGACGGTACGGTCGCGGTGGCACGACCAGCAAGAAGAACCCGTTGCGCGCCGGTGGGCGGTTCGTTGCGTGCGGCGGGCGTCCGGCGGCGATTCGTTGCGCGGGCCCGGTCCTCAGAGCTCCCGCAGCCGCTCCACGATCTCCTTGAGCAGCCCGGGGTCGGCGGCGGGGCCGGCCGGCCTCGTCCGGCGCGACCTGGGACTCCCGGGCCGGTTGTCCGGCCTGGAGGGCGGTGAGCGCGGCGGTCGGCAGCGCGTCGAGCGCCTGGCGCTGGCCGGGGGAAGGCCGGCGCATGGGTTGCCTACCGAGTGTTACCAGCCAGTAAGGGTGCAAGACCTACGGGATCGCCAGCCCGACCGCCATGGTTGCCCGCGGTGACCCGCACCTGGCCCCGTGGTCAGGGCTCGACGGCGAAGGTGGTGACGACGGCCGCGTGGTCGGACGGCCAGTCGTTGCCCGCCACGTCGGGCCAGGGCGCCGGATCTCCGGTGACGTGGGTCCGGGAGTCGAGCACGCGCAGCCCCCTGTGCAGCACGTAGTCGATCCGGTCCTGCGGTTCGGGCCGCCCGCTGCCGTCCTCGTGGACGGGGTGGATCGGCGACCAGGTGTGGCCGGGCGAGGCGGCCGGGTCCGGGTTCGCCTCCCGGTAGGAGTCACGGAACCCCGCCTTCTCCGCGGCCCTGGTCACCGGCCACTCGACCGCCGGCCAGTCCAGGTGGGACGGGCAGTTGAAGTCCCCCACGAGCACCACCGGCACCTCCGTGTCCCCGATCCGGCGCAGGGCCTCCCGCATCTGCCCGAGCCGCACCTCCTCGTGGGCGATCAGCTCGTCGGCGCCGAGCCCGTCGAAGTGGAACTCGTAGGGTCCGTACGGCGTGTAGTGCAGGTGCGCGGTCCAGATCTCGACCTCGCGGCCGGGGCGGACGGCGATCCGTATCCCGGCGGCGCCGTAGAAGCCGACATCCGGGTCGCCGAGGCGGGCGGTGACCGGGAAGCGGCTGATGATCCCGAGGTTCTCGCCGGCCGTGTGGTGGTGCCAGCCGAGGGCCTCGGCGAGTTCCCGGGCGCTGGTCCCTGCCGTCTCCTGAAGGCCGACGACGTCCGCGCCCGCGTCCAGGACCGCCTTGAGCTGCTTGGCCCGGTGGTCGTCGATCCGGCTGCCGCCGAGCCACAGGTTCCAGGTCATCACGCGGAGTTCCGGTGCGGCCATCTCGCTCAGCTCCCTCGGGGTGACCCCGACCAGCGTGTCACGGACGGTCCGGCCGGGCGCGCCGGCGATCGGGGCGAGCGAGGGCACCGCCAGCACGGCGCATCCTGCGGCCTCGGCGGAGGCGACCCCGGTCTCGGTGTCCTCGACGGCGACGCACGCCGCCGGGTCGACACCGAGGATGCGGCAGGCGGCCAGGTACGGGTCGGGGGCGGGCTTGGTGCGGCCGGTGTCGTCGGCGGTGACGGAGGCGGCGAACCGGCCGCGGCCGAGGGCGTCGAGGACCAGGTCGGCGACCGTGCGGGGGGACGCGGTGACCAGGGCGGTGGGGACGCCGGCCGCGGCCAGCGCGTCCAGCAGGTCGAGGGCGCCGGGGCGGGGCACGATGCCGGTGCGGACGCGGTCCGCGAACTCCCGGTGCAGTTCGGCCGCCAGAGCCGCGGCCGGTCTGTCCGTGCCGGTGGCGAGCCAGCCGGCGGTGTGCTCCACCGGCCGGCCGAGCACCTCGGGTTCGTCGGCCTCGGTGAGCGGCCGCCCGGCGACCTGTGCCACCGCCTCCCACCACAGTCGCTCGGTGTCGACGAGCGTTCCGTCCATGTCGAACAGGACGGCCTGAAGCGGGAGTCGTGGGTGGGGGGTCACGTTGTCGTCATTCCTCACGTGGGGGGAGTTCGGGAAGCGTTACTTCTGGGCGCGCGGCGCCACGAGCACCGGCCGCTCGGGCAGCGACACGCTCACGGCGGATCCGGCCCCCAGTTCGGCGGCCTCGTGGGCGGGCAGGTCGGCCTTGACCTCGGTGCCGTCGGTGAGCCGTACCGTGATCCGGACGACCGCGCCCAGGAAGGCGGTGGCGACGACGGTGGCCGTACCGGCGCCGTCCGCGCGCACCCGGACCGCCTCGGGCCGGACGAGGACGTCGACCTCGCCCGTGCCCGGCGTCTGCCCGTCGGCCGGCAGCCGCTGCCCGAGCACCTCGACCGAGCCGTCCCTGGCCGTCCCCGGGATCCGGCTCATCGTGCCGACGAACTCGGCGACGAAGGCGGTGGCCGGACGGCCGTACAACTCGGCGGGCTCCGCGCACTGTTCGAGTCGCCCGGCGCGCATCACGGCGACCCGGTCGGCGATGGACAGCGCCTCCTCCTGGTCGTGGGTCACGAAGAGGGTGGTGATGCCGAGTTCCTGCTGGAGCCGGCGGATCTCCTCGCGCAGGCTGAGCCGGACCTTGGCGTCGAGCGCGGACAGCGGCTCGTCGAGCAGCAGCACACGGGGGCGCAGGGCGAGGGCGCGGGCCAGGGCGACGCGCTGCTGCTGACCGCCGGAGAGCTGGTGCGGGAACCGCTCCCCCTTGTCGCCGAGCCCGACCAGCTCCAGCAATTCGGCGGCGCGCGCCCGCCGTTCACTCGTGCGCACCTTGCGCATCCGCAGGCCGAAGGCCACGTTGTCGACGGCGTTCAGATGCGGGAAGAGGCTGTACGACTGGAAGACCATTCCGGCGTCCCGGCGGTGGGCCGGGACGTGGGTGACGTCCTCGCCGTCCACGAGGACGGCGCCGGAGTCGGGGTGTTCGAACCCGGCGAGCATGCGCAGCGCGGTGGTCTTGCCGCAGCCGGACGGGCCGAGCAGGGCGAGGAACTCACCCGGCCGGACGGTCAGGTCGAGTCCGTCGAGGGCGACGGTGGCGCCGAACTCGCGGCGCAGCGACCGGAACTCGACGGTGGCGGCCTTCTCAAGGGTGGCGGTGGTCATGGTGTGTCATCCCCGGGAGGAAGCGGTTCGGTCGCGGCCGCCGGCACCGGCGAGCGCGAGGAGCAGGGCCCAGGTCACCAGGAGACTGAGCACGGAGACGGCGACGGACATCTGGGCCTGCGAGCCGCCGACGTTGTAGATCCACACGGCGAAGGGCTCGAAGCCGAGCAGCCGGGCCACGGTGAACTCGCCGAGCACCAGGGCCAGCGTGAGGAAGGACGCGTTGAGCAGCGCCCCGCGCAGGTTGGGCAGGACGGCCCGGACGAGGGCCTGCGGCCAGTTGGCACCGCAGCTGCGGGCGGCCTCGACGAGGGTGCGCACGTCGATCGCGCGCAGTCCGGCGTCCAGGGCCCGGTAGACGAAGGGCAGCGCCATCACGACGTAGGCGAGGACCAGGACGACCGGGAAGCTCGGGTTCTGGACGGCGACGAACGTCTCGAACAGCGGGGTCTTGGACAGATAGTCCGGTCCCCACTTCAGCACGGTCACGATGCCGGCGACGAACGCGATCGGCGGCACCACCAGCGGCAGCGAGCAGACGATCTCGACCACCGGGCGCAGCCTGGGCGCGCCGAGCCGCAGGGCGACCACGGCGGGCACCATCAGCAGCAGCACGACGGCGATGGTCGCGACCGCCAGCTCCAGCGAGAGCAGCAGGCTGGAGGTGAACCCGTCGGCGGACAGGATCTGCGTGTAGGCGTCGAAGGTGACGCCCTGGCCGGGGACGTCCACCGTGAACAGGACGGAGGCACCCAGCGGGACCAGGAAGTAGAGGGCGGCCAGGCCGAGCACGGCCCAGCGCCAGGGGGTCAGGCGTCGAGCCATCGGGCGCTCCGTCGTTGCAGGGGCAGGTACACCGCCATCACCGCGCCGGCCACCAGCACCATGTCCAGGCTCAGGGCGAGGGCCACGTTCTCCTGGCCGACCAGGACGTTGCCGGAGAGGGCGTCGGCGATCTGGAGGGTGACCAGCGGGACCGCGCTGCCGACCATCGCGGCGGCGGTGGCGTAGGCGGCGAAGGCGCTGCCGAAGAGCAGGACGAGCCCGCCGAGCAGCGAGGGCGCGAGCACGGGCAGGGCCACGAACCGCCAGTACTGCGGGCCGGTCGCGCCGTTGTTGAGCGCGGCCTCCCGCCACTGCGCCCGCAGTCCGTCCAGGGCCGGGGTGATGGTGAGGACCATCAGCGGGATCAGGAAGTACAGGTAGACCAGGACCAGCCCCCAGAAGCTGTACAGGTCCCAGCCGTGGTCCGCGAGGTGCAGGCGCACGGTCAGCACACCGGCGTTGCCGAGGGTCGCGACGAAGGCGAACGCCAGTGGCACGCCGCCGAAGTTGGCGAGCACGCCGGAGGCGGTGAGCACGGCCTCGCGCAGCGCCCGGGAGCGCGAGCTGACGACGGCCTGCGCGAGCGGCAGTCCGAGGACGGCGGCGATGAGGGCGGAGAGCGCGGACAGCTTGACGCTGCCGAGGAGGGCGGTGAGATACGGCCCCTGCAGGGAGTCGCTGAGATTGCTCGCGGTGTACGAACTCGTCCCGCTGGCCGGGTCCTTGACCGTGAAGGCGCCGTTCAGCATGGCCACGGCCGGCAGGCCGAAGGCGACGGCCGTGAAGGCGAGGAGCGGGACGACGGCGAGCCAGCCGGGGGCGCGGCGCCGCCGCTTCTGGGAAGCGGCGGACGCCACGTCGGCCCGCGTGAGCGTGGCCGTCATCCGGCGACGGCCTTCGACCAGCCCGTCGAGAGGACCGTCTTGGCCTTGTCCTGCTGGGCCTCGGTCGGGAAGGCGGGCGTGCCGGTGACCGCGGGCAGCTTGGCGGCGGCGGTCTTGTCCAGCGTGCCGGCCTTCTCCATGGCGGACATCAGGACCGGACGCGCGTACCCCTTGAGCCACAGGTTCTGGCCCTCGGCGCTGTACAGGTACTCCTGCCACAGGCGGGCGGCCGCCGGGTGCGGGGCGTCCTTGTTGATGGCCTGGGAGTAGTACTGGGCGTACTGGCCGTCGCTCGGGATGGACACCTTCCAGTCCACACCCTTGGACTTGAACTCGTCGGCGTAACCGGCGTTCAGGTAGTCCCAGTCGATGGAGATGGGCGTCTCGCCCTTCTCGACGGTGGCCGGGGTGGACTCGACGGGCGTGTAGTTGCCGTTCTTCTTGAGCTTGGCGAAGAAGTCCAGACCCGGCTGGATGTCCTCGAAGGAGCCCTTGTCGGCCAGCGCGGCCGCGTAGACACCGCCGAACGCCGAACCGGACTTGGTCGGGTTGCCGTTGAGGGCGACCTGGCCCTTGTACTGCGGCTTGAGCAGGTCGGCGAAGGTGGTCGGGCAGGTCTTGACCCGCTTCGCGTCGCAGCCGATGGAGATGTAGCCGCCGTAGTCGTTGTACCAGCGGGCCTGCGGGTCCTTCTGCCCGGCGGGGATGTCGCCGTACGAGGTGACCTTGTACGGCGCCAGCAGGCCCTGCTGGGCGGCGCTGAGCGCGAACGACGAACCGAGGTCGAGCACGTCCGGCGCCCGGTCCTGGCCCTTGCGCGAGGTCACGGCGTTGATCTCGTCCTGGCTGGTGCCGTCGGGGCTCTCGTCCTCGATCTTGATGCCGTACTTCTTCTGGAAGCCGTCGATGATGGCGCCGTAGTTCGCCCAGTCGCGGGGCACGGCGATGATGTGCAGCGTGCCCTCCTTCTTGGCGGCGGCGATCAGCTTGTCCATGCCGCCGAGGTCGGCGGCGGAGGTGGCGGTGGCGGCGTTCTTGCCGTCGGAGGTGGTGGACGACGCGTTGTCGGGAGCGGCACCGCAGCCGCTCAGGGCGAGCGCGGCTACGGCGGCGAGGGAGCCGCCGAGGAGGGCGGTTCTCGGCAGGGACACGGTCACGGTCTCTCCAGGGAGTACACACGAGGGTGGGTGGCGCTGCGGGCGGCGCCGGGCGAACTTGTCTGAACAAGTTGGCCCCAGTACGCCCGCCGTGGGTTTCCCCTTCGTGAACGGCAGCGAAACTCCAGCCCCTGATTCCCTGCACAATCCAGGCCGGGTACGGGCTGACACGAATCACCTGGGAACGTCGATTAGGCTGGTCACGCTGTGCACAGCTGCCTACTCAGAGGGGAAGCATGACGGCGCGACACGAGGAGATCGCCGACGAGCTGCGGCGTGCCATCGACCGCGAGGAGTACACCGTCGGCAGCCGGCTGCCCTCGGAGACGGAGCTCGCCGCGGAGTACGGCGTCTCCCGCGGCACGGTCCGCCAGGCGGTCGCCGCCCTCACCGCCGAGGGGCTGATCGGCTCCCGCCAGGGCGCCCGCCGGGTGGTGCTGGCCAGCCGTCGCAGCCAGAGCTTCGCGGAGCTGCGCAGCTTCGCGCAGTGGGCGAGGGCGATGGGCCGCGAGGCGACGGGACACGTGGTGTCCCAGGAGTACCGGCCGGCCACCCAGGAGGACGCCGTGCGCCTCCAACTGGTGCTCGGCACGCCCGTGTTGCACGTGCTGCGGGTGCGCGGCCTGGACGGCGAACCGGTGCTGCTGGAGCGCACGGTGTACGCGGACTGGATCTCCCCGGCGGTCGAGGCGATAGAGCCGGACTGCCCGTCGGTCACGCAACGCCTGTACGAGGACAAGGGGTTGGTCTTCGCCTACGGCGAGCACGTCATCGACGCGGTCGCCTGCGGCGCGCGGGACGCCGAACTGCTGGGGGTGCGCCGGTCGAGTCCGCTGCTGCGGGTGCGGCGGGTGACGACGACGTGGGAGGGGCGGCCGGTGGAGTGGTCGGACGACCGGTACCGCTCGGACGCGGTGAGCTTCAGCGTGCACAACTCGATCGGCAGCAACGCGCTGACGCGGAAGACCGCGGGGTAGGGAGTAGGGGGCGGGGGTTCGGTCGTGCGCCGGGTGCGGGTGGTCCGTGGCTGGTCGCGCAGTTCCCCGCGCCCCTGGGTC
>NZ_JBFAXI010000073.1:0-41980 GCF_040680735.1 Streptomyces sp. NPDC051987
GCGGCGCCCCCCCGCTCTCGCCTCCCACTGCCCCCGCTGCGGGTACCACCGACCGGGGCGGCCGGCCGCCCCACCGCCCCCCCCGCCCCTGCCGCGTTCCCCTGCCGCTTTCCCCTGGCGGGTGCTAGTCCAGCCAGTGCTGGCGGCCGAGGCTGATCAGCCGCATCTGGCGGGTGGCGATCCGGGCGACGCGCTCCCGCTCGGCCTCCGAGGGTTCCGGGGACTCCAGGGTCTCCAGGAACAGTGAGGCGGTGACCAGCATCTGGTCCACGTAGAGGTGGGCGAGCATCAGCAGGTCGTCGTCGTTCCACCCCTCGGCCTCGGGGTCCTTGGCCAGCTCGGTCTTGACCTCGGCGGCGAACCGGGCGAGTTGGTCCCGGATCGCCTTGCGCACCGGCTGCACGCCGCCGTGCCGCTCCCGGGCGATGAACCGGACGTGCGCGGGGTGCGCGGCCACGTGATCGGCGATCAGGCGCACCGCCCGGGGGATGCGCTCCGCGCCGGGTGTGCCGACCGTCGTGCGGACCGTCGGGTGCAGGCTGCCCAGCGCCTCGTCGACGAGGGCGACGCCGAGGTCGGCGGTGGAGCGGAAGTGCCGGTAGAAGGCGGTCGGGGCGACGCCCACGGCCCGGGTGACCTCGCGCAGGCCCAGGCTGCTCAGGCTCTGCTCCTCCAGCAGGGTGAGCGCCGCGTCCAGGAAGGCCTGGCGGGTCTTCTGCTTCTGGGCCTGTCGGATGCCGAGGGTGTGACTCATGTCATCCAGTTAACAACTGTTCTCCGGAATTGGAAAGCCGTGGGAGTTGCTAGACTCGAAGTCAGTGAACAACTGTTACTACAACCGTTCACCCAAATGTAACGGAGGGGGATCGACCCCATGCTGTTCCTCGTCGCCGCACTGATGCTGCTCGGCGTGGTGCTGGGCACCGTGGCCCACGCGCCGCTCGACGTCACCGCCGGCCTCGCCGCCGTGATCGTCGTCTGGCTGGCCGTCTTCGCACTCCGCGAGCGCCTCGCCCGTCGCCGCCACACCTCGGCCAACTGACCGACCGCCCCCGCTCACCTGAGGAGCTGAGCATGATGCAACTCACCGCCCCGGCCACCGCCCGCCCGCAGACCCGCACCCGCGACGCCGACGGCATGGCCGTCGCGTCCTTCATCCTGGGCCTGCTGGGACTCCTCGTCCTGAACCTGTTCCTGGGCCCGATCGCGATCATCCTGGCCCTGGTCTCCCTGTGGCGCGGCACGAAGCGCAGGGGCCGCGCGTACCTGGGCCTGGCCCTGGGCGTGGCGGACCTGGCGGTCCTGGCCGTCGCCATGGAGATGTCGAACACGATCTCCTGGAGCCTGTAGACGTGATCTTTGAAGCGCCGTTCGCAGGAGCGCCCCTTCAGGGGCGCGGGGAACTGCGCGACCAGCCACGGCGTACCGGTAGCCGCACACGGTGATCGCCTCCTACGGCGGCTGGGCGACCCTCATCCCGCCCCCCGTAGAATCGGTCCCACCATGGCCTACCTCGACCACGCCGCCACGACCCCGATGCTCCCGGAGGCAGCCGCGGCCCTCACCGCGCAGCTCGGCGTCACCGGCAACGCGTCCTCTCTGCACGCCTCCGGCCGCAAGGCCCGCCGCACGGTCGAGGAATCCAGGGAGACCCTCGCGGAGGCGCTCGGCGCCCGTCCCAGCGAGGTCGTTCTCACCTCCGGCGGCACCGAGGCCGACAACCTCGCGGTGAAGGGCCTCTACTGGGCCCGGCGCGACGCCGACCCGGCCCGCACCCGGGTCCTGGCCAGCCCCGTCGAGCACCACGCGGTCCTCGACGCCGTCCACTGGCTCGGCGAACACGAGGGCGCCACGGTGGAGTTCCTCCCCGTCGACACCTACGGCCGGGTCCACCCCGAGGCGCTGCGCGAGGCGATCGGCCGCAACCCGGACGACGTGGCCCTGGCCACCGTCATGTGGGCCAACAACGAGATCGGCACGGTCCTGCCGGTCTCCGAACTCGCCGCCGTGGCGAACGAGTCCGGCATCCCCCTGCACGCCGACGCGGTCCAGGCCTTCGGCCAGGTCCCGGTGGACTTCGGCGCCTCGGGCCTCGCCGCGATGACCGTCTCCGGCCACAAGGTCGGCGGCCCGTACGGCATCGGCGCCCTGCTCCTGGGCCGTGAGCACAGCCCCGTACCGGTCCTGCACGGCGGCGGCCAGGAACGGCACGTCCGCTCCGGCACCCTCGACGTCCCGGCGATCGCCTCCTTCGCGGTGGCGGCGCGGCTCGCCGCCGAGCGCCGGGAGTGGTTCGCCCGGGAGATCGGCGCCCTGCGCGACGCGCTGATCGCCGCCGTCCGTGTCGCCGTACCGGAGGCGATCCTCGGCGGAGACCCGGTGGACCGGCTGCCCGCCAACGCGCACTTCACCTTCCCCGGGTGCGAGGGCGACTCCCTGCTCCTGCTGCTCGACGCCCAGGGCATCGAGTGCTCGACGGGCTCCGCCTGCACGGCCGGGGTGGCCCAGCCCAGTCACGTCCTGCTGGCCACCGGCACCGACCCGGACCTGGCTCGGGGCACCCTGCGCTTCTCGCTCGGCCACACCTCCACCCAGGCCGACGTCGAGGCGGTCGCGAAGGCGATCGGCCCGGTCGTGGAGCGGGCGCGGGCCGCCGGGCTCAGCTGACCGGACCGGCGTCCGCGGACGCCGACGGCGGCCGCCGGCAGGGGAGTGCCGACGTCCGCCGTGCGCGGGGCCCCGGGGCGGCGGCTAGCTGTCCGTGACCATGAGGGAGGCCATCATGCCCTCGTCCTCGTGCTGCAGCAGATGGCAGTGCAGCATGTACATGTAGGTGTCGTCGGAGAAGTCGGTGAACTCCATGGCGATCTTGATGGAGCCGCCGCCGACCACCTCGTAGGTGTCGTACCAGCCGAGTTCGACGCCGGTCGGGTCCTCGCCGTTGACGGAGATCAGCTGATACGGGACGTCGTGCAGGTGGAACGAGTGCTCCAGCTGCGTGCTGTTCTTGATCGTCCAGATCTCCTTGGAGCCCAGCGTGGTGCTGATCATGGCCATGGAGGACATGCTCGTGCCCGCCGAGCCGTTGATCAGCATCGTCGCGCCGGACTGGCCGAGGGTGATGGTCCGGGCGGTGAAGTCGCTGGTGTCGTACCGGTCGATGGTCCGCAGCGAGCTGGGCAGGTCGGACGGGGTGTCGGTGCCGCTCGCGGTGACGGTCAGGAAGTCGTACGTGCCGCTGCCGCCGCGCACCCAGCCGGTGGTGACGACGGCCTGCAGCGTGACGTCGTCCGACAGGTCCATCACCATCTCGGCGCGCGCGCCGGCCACCAGGCGGATGGAGGTCACGTCCGCCGCCTCGGCCAGGTAGCCCTGGTCGGTGGCGATCTGCGTCATCGTGCCGCCGTCGCTGCGCTGGATCGTGATGATGTCCGACGGGGAGGCGTTGAGCAGCCGGAACCGGGTCCGGGTCTTGGTCGCGGTGAAGGTGAGGGTGGTGTCGTCGACGTTGGTGCCGTTGACCAGCAGTGGATAGCTCAGACCGCTGCCGAGATAGCCGCTGAGGTTGTACTTGATGTCGCCGGAGCTGTCGACGGCCAGGCACTGGAAGATCAGCGGGATGTCGTCGGTGCCGTAGGTGGTGGGCAGCGCGGCGCTGGTGGTGTTGTCGCTGTCGTCGACGATGATCATGCCGGCCAGACCGTGCACCGCCTGCTTCGCCGTGGTGCCCAGGGCGTGCGGGTGGTACCAGAGCGTCATCGGCTCGTCCTTGACCGTGAAGGTCGGCGACCAGGTGTCCCCGTCGGAGAAGGCGACCTGCGGACCGCCGTCCATCTTGGCCGGGACGTGCGCGCCGTGGAAGTGGACGGTGGTGTCCTCGCCCAGGCTGTTGGTGATGTTGAGGACGTTCGTGTTGCCCTTGGTCCACTTCATGGTCGGGCCGAGGAAGGACTGGTTGTAGCCGGCGGTCGTGCTGGTGACGCCGCTGAGCACCTCGGCGCTGCCGGTCTTCGCCTCCAGCGTGAAGGTGGTGGTGCCGTCGGAGGTGGTGCCCTCCAGGAGGTCCGGGACGGTCAGGGTGGCGGTGTTGGTCGCCGCGCCGGCCTTGTTGCCCTTCGCGTCGGTCAGCAGGGCGAAGGTGGAGCCGGCCGCGGCGACGGCGCCCAGACCGACGCCCGCCATGCCGCCGAGGAACTTGCGCCGGTGAACGCCTTTGCCGCGCTTGGCCTTTGCCTCCTTGGTGTGCTCGCCGTCCGTGCCGCGCCCGGCCTTGGAGTGCTCCGCCTTGGCGGTCTCCGCGCCCTTGACGCGCCGACGCCTGCCGCCGCCGGTGACCTGCTCTTCGCTGCCGTCCGCCTCGAAGGCGGGATCCGTGGTGTGGGTCATGGCCCCGGATGTTTGACCTGAGGACTGTGTGAGATCTGAGGCGAAGTTAGGAGGACGCCGGTGGGACTGTGAAGCAGCCGTGGACGCCAGTGGCGGCGAACTTCCCTGGATCGAAACCGAGTTGAGCAGACGCAGCTGGCGCCCCGGGTGCGGGACGCAACGGACACAGGCGACGCGCAGCGCGGGCACAGGATAACGATCGGGTCACGGGCGGAACCCGGACTCAGGTCTGTCCGACGCGCCGAACAAGCCCCATGTAGCGATCCCAGTCCCAGTACTTCCCCGGGTCGGTGTGGTCCGTCCCCGGCACCTCCACGTGACCGATCACGTGCTCGCGGTCCACGGGCATCGCGTACCGCCGGCATATCGCGGCCGTCAGCCGCGCAGAGGCCGCGTACATGGCGGCGGTGAAGTCCTCCGGGCGGTCCACGAACCCCTCGTGCTCGATCCCGACACTGCGCTCGTTGTACGACCTGTTCCCCGCGTGGAACGCCACGTCCAACTCGCGCACCAGCTGGGTGATCCGCCCGTCCTTGCGCACGATGTAGTGCGCCGCCGCCCCGTGCCCCGGATCCTGGAACGCCTTCACCGCGCTCGCGTAGCCGCCCTGGGTGACGTGGACGACCACCCGGTCGATCGGGTAGTCGTCCGGCCGGTCTGCCGTGCGGTAGTTCGCCGGGGACGCCGCCACCCAGCGCGCACCCGTGAAGTCCACCGCCCCCGCGACCCGCGCTCTGCGCACCCCCGGCAGCCGCCAGTACAGCCGGGACAGCTCGTCCCTGGCCAGCACCGCCGTGCCCACGGCCGCCGCCGCCCCGCCGATCAGCAGCGCCCGCCGCCCGATTCGCCGGTCCTGATCACCCGCCACTGCCCCGTCCACGTCCGATCCACCCCCATGTGACCTCCAACGGATACTCGTGGGCCCCGGTTCCCGCGTCCCCGTACCCTGGAGGGGCTATGACTGACACCCCGCAGCGCATCCGTCCCCTCCGCGTCCTCGCCGCCATGTCCGGCGGCGTGGACTCCGCCGTCGCCGCCGCCCGCGCGGCCGAGGCCGGCCACGACGTCACCGGCGTCCACCTCGCGCTCTCCGCGAACCCGCAGTCCTTCCGCACGGGCGCCCGGGGCTGTTGCACCATCGAGGACTCCCGCGACGCCCGCCGCGCCGCCGACGTCATCGGCATCCCGTTCTACGTCTGGGACCTCGCCGACCGCTTCCGCGAGGACGTCGTGGAGGACTTCGTCGCCGAGTACGAGGCGGGCCGCACCCCCAACCCGTGCCTGCGCTGCAACGAGAAGATCAAGTTCGCGGCGCTGCTCGACAAGGCCCTCGCGCTCGGCTTCGACGCCGTCTGCACCGGCCACTACGCGAAGATCGTGACGCTGGCCGACGGCTCCCGCGAGCTGCACCGCGCCTCCGACATGGCGAAGGACCAGTCGTACGTCCTCGGCGTCCTGGACGACCGGCAGCTCGCCCACGCGCTCTTCCCGCTCGGCGACACCCTCACCACCAAGGACGAGATCCGCGCCGAGGCCGAGCGCCGGGGCCTCGCGGTGGCCAAGAAGCCCGACTCGCACGACATCTGCTTCATCGCCGACGGCGACACCCAGGGCTTCCTCGCCCGGCGGCTCGGCAAGGCCGAGGGCGACATCGTCGACGAGTCCGGGGCGAAGGTCGGCACCCACGAGGGCGCGTACGGCTTCACCATCGGCCAGCGCAAGGGCCTGCGCATCGGCACCCCCGCCGCCGACGGCAAGCCCCGCTACGTCCTCGACATCTCGCCGGTCGACAACACGGTGACGGTCGGCCCGGCCGCCGCCCTCGACGTGACCGGACTGACGGCGATCAAGCCGCGCTGGTGCGGCACCGCCCCCACCGGCCCCGGCGTCTACACCGCCCAGCTCCGCGCCCACGGCGGCGAGACCGAGGTGAGCGCGGCACTGGTCGACGGCGAACTGCGCGTCACGTTCACCGAGCCGGTCCGCGGCGTCGCCCCCGGCCAGGCGATCGTCCTGTACGACGGCACGCGCGTGGTCGGCTCGGCGACCATCGCGTCGACGGTCCGGCGTCAGCCGGTGACCTCGACCTCGTAGAAGCAGAAGTGGTCCTTGATCCGGGCGACGTCGGGCTTCGGCTCCGGATAGGCCCAGACCAGGTCCGGCGCGTCCGGCAGGGACCAGTAGGAGGCGGTCCCCTTGAAGGGGCAGACCGTGTGCGTCTCGGAGGGCGTGAGGAGATCCAGGCGGACGTCCTCGGCGGGGATGTAGTAGCGCACGGGCGACCCGGTCTCCCGCAGGACGAGGGGCCGGTCGCTCTCGGCGAGGACCAGATCGCCGTGCGTCACGCGCACGTGCTGGTCACTGTTCTCGATGGTGATCGTGTGTCCTGAGGTCATGTAAGGGTGACGCCGAGGGACGCCCACTTGTTCCCGACGCTCGGTGCGGCGCCCCCAAGGGGGCGCTGGGGGCACCCCCGGCCGAAGGCTGGGGGAGGAACCGCGCGACCAGCCACAACGCATCCGCGGCCGCCAAGGTCAACGCCTACCCTTTCCCCATGCGCATCTGTGTCTTCCTCTCCGCCGCAGACCTGGACGACCGCTACACCCGCCCCGCCCGCGACTTCGCGAGGCTCATCGGCAAGGGCGGCCACTCCCTGGTCTGGGGAGGCTCCGACGTCGGCCTCATGAAAGTCGTCGCCGACGGCGTCCAGGAAGCCGGCGGCAAGCTGATCGGCGTCTCCGTCGGCTTCCTCGCCAACAAGGCCCGCCCCGGCGCCGACGAGATGATCGTCGCGGCCGACCTCGCGGAGCGCAAACGGCTCCTCCTGGAGAAGGCCGACGCCGTCGTCATCATGGTCGGCGGCACCGGCACCCTCGACGAGGCCACCGAGATCCTGGAGCTGAAGAAGCACGGCCGCACCGACAAACCCGTCGTCCTGCTCAACACCGCCGGCTTTTACGACGGCCTGAAGGAACAGTTCCACCGCATGGAGGCGGAGGGCTTCCTGCCCCGCCCCCTGGCCGAGCTGATGTTCTTCGCCGAGGAACCCGCACAGGCCCTGGCCCACCTGGAGCGCGGTTCCGCCGCCCGCTGATGCGAGCATGGGCCCCATGGCAACTCATGTGATCACCGGTGCCGGTTCCGGCATCGGCGCCGCCGTCGCCCGCCGCCTGCACGCGCGCGGGGACGAACTCGTGCTGCACGCGCGCGACGCGGGCCGCGCGAAGGAACTGGCGGCCGCCTTCCCCGGCGCCCGCACCCTGGTCGGCGACCTGGCGGACCCGGACCGGCTCTCCTGGGCCTTCTCCCACCAGACCCTCCCGGACCGGGTGGACACACTGCTGCACATCGCGGGCGTCGTCGACCTCGGCGAGGTCGGCGAGCTGACCCCGAAGTCCTGGCGGCACCAGCTCAACGTCAACCTGATCGCCCCCGCCGAGCTGACCCGGCACTTCCTGCCCCAGCTGCGCGCCGCTCGCGGCCAGGTGCTGTTCGTGAACTCCGGCGCGGGACTCAGCGCGCACGCGGGCTGGTCGGCGTACGCGGCCTCCAAGCACGGCCTGAAGGCCCTCGCCGACTCCCTCCGCGCCGAGGAGCACGGCAACGGCGTCCGGGTCACCTCGGTCTACCCGGGCCGCACCGCGAGCCCGATGCAGGCGAAGGTGCACCAGCAGGAGGGCCAGGAGTACGACCCGGCGCGCTGGATCGACCCGGAGTCGGTCGCGACCACCGTCCTGACCGCCCTGGACCTGCCGAGGGACGCGGAGATCAACGACGTCACCGTCCGCCCCGGCCCGCGCTAGGACCGCGGGGGGCGCCGGTCCCGCTCAGCGCAGCACCAGCCGCCCCCGGAAGTTCTCCGGCACCGGCGCGAACCGCAGGGCCATGGTGACCGCCTCCGGGCGGTCCACGGTCAGCCGGTAGCGGGTGCACAGCAGGTGGCACAGGGCCATCAGCTGGACGACGGCGATGCTCGCGCCGACGCACTTCTTCGGCGCCCAGCCGAACGGCACGTAACAGGTCCGGTCGGCCGGGCCGTGCGGCGCGCCGGGGAGGAAGCGGTCCGGGTCGAAGTCGTCGGGCCGCTTCCAGACCCGCTCGTCGCGGTGGATCAGGTGCGGGCTCAGCAGGTACCACTGCCCCGGCTCCAGCCGGGTCGTCCCCAGGTCGAACCCGAACGCGGAGCGGCGCACCAGCACCAGCGGCGGGCTCCACATCCGCAGCACCTCCTTCACGAACCGGTGGGTCACCGGGGCCGCCCGGGTGGGCGCCGTACGGAACGCCACCGGGTCCACGGCGCTCAGCTCCGCTTCGAGCCGCCGCCGCCACTCCGGCTGCCGCACGAACTCGTACAGCACGCTGGCCGCGGCGGTGCCGGGCGGGCCGCCGATGGCGGTGAGGACGGTGGTCACCACGTCCAGCGCACGGTCCATGCCGAGTTCCGGCAGCAGGTCCACGAAGGGGTCGGCGAGGTCCGGCTCGCGGCCGCGCCGGCCCCGCGCCCGCTCCCGCAGGACCCGGCGCACCACCAGCCCGGCCCGCACCTGGACCACGACGTGCCGCAGGTGGTGCAGGACGCCGCCCGGCGCGGGCGAGACCAGCCGCGCCAGCTTCATCTCCAGGTCACGGCGGACCAGCTCCGCCTCGCCGCCGGTGAGCCCCGCGAGCGCCAAGGGCAGCAGCGACCGCAGCGCCACGTCCTGCGTCAGCATGGTCAGGTCGGTGTCCTGCCCGAGCCGCGCGTCCAGCACCCGGGTCATGCGCTCGATCAGCAGGCCGTGCTGCTCCGCCGTCGCGAGGGTGTGCAGCTGGGTCATCCAGGCGGCGCGGATCCGGCTCCACCGCATCTCGGGGCTGCGCCGCCGGCGCACCATGTCGACCAGCCGGTCGTGCATGACGTACCGGTGCCAGTTGACGGCGCTGACCCGGCGGGCCGCCTCCGGCTCGAAGACCCCGAGCCGCTGGTCGTCGACCCAGAAGATCCCGTCCTCCTGCGCGCTGCGCAGCCGCAGGGCACTCAGGAAGTCCTCGGGGTGCTGCGGGGTGGTCATCGTGGGCGTTCCCCTCGTGGGAGCGCGGGGAGCCGACCGTCCGTCGCCTCCCCGCGCGGGCCGGTCAGATGTGGTGGTACAGGTACCAGAACTGCCCGTACGTGCGTCGGACGTTGAGGACCGACTTCGTCTTGAGGTAGAGCGCGCGCATGTTCGTTCACCTCCTCTCGGGACAGCCGCCGGGACGGCTCAGCGTCGCGGTGAACCGCGGCGGAGCCAGCGCCGGACCCACCTGGGGCCCGCCGCCGTCAGGGGTGACCGACACCCGCCAGTCACGGGTCAGGAGGCCGACCAGGTCCTCCAGCAGCCGTACGGTGACGGTCGCGCCGGCACAGGTGTGCGGACCGAGCCCGAAGGGCAGGTAGGCCCCTTCGGGCGCGCCCTCGGCCCAGCGCTCGGGGAGGAACTCGTCGGGCCGCTCCCAGTACCCGGGGTGGCGGTGCACCAGGTAGCTGCACACCACCAGCCGGTCCCGCGGCGTGACCGGCGTTCCGCCCAGCTCCTGCGCACGGCTCGGGGTGCGGGCGAACAGCCACGCCACGGGCCACAGCCGCAGTGCCTCGCGGACCGTCCGGCCCGGGTCCGCGGCGGCCCGCTCCGGGTGCGAGCCCAGCAGCAGCACCGACCAGCCGAGCGCGAACCCGATCGACCCGGCCGTGGCGAACAGGAACGACAGGTAGACCTCGACGAGTTCGCCCGGGTCCGCGTCCGGGCCGGCCCCGCCGACGACGACGTCGAGCAGGTCGCGCGGCCCCGCCGGGTGGTCGAGCGGCCGGTCCGCGTGCTGCCGGGCACGGATCTCCGTGCGCAGGGCGCGCAGCGCACGGTGCCGGAACAGCAGCCGGGACGGGGCCGGGTGGCGCCGCCGGGCCCCCGCCAGCACCGCGCGGGAGACGATCGCCTCCACCGTCCGGTGCAGCGGGGGCGGGGCGTCCGGGTGCAGCAGCGCATCGCGCAGGTGGCGCAGGACGAGCAGGTTCCCGGCGTCCGGCCACTCGCTGCGCGGTGCCAGCCGCTCCGCGACCAGCCGCGGCAGGTCGGCCCGGCGGTCGTCGAGGTGACGCTGTATCAGGCCCCGGGCCGCGCGGCCGATGGTGATCTGTGCCGAGCGCGGCCCGAAGACGCCGTGCCGGTGGTGGTAGAAGTCGGAGGTCTCCGCGACGACGCCGTGCCGGTTGCCCATCACCGCCCGCACCGTCGCGGGATCGGCCACGCAGACCGCGCCGCCCCGCGGCGAGCGCCACACGTCCAGGCCGCCGTCGAACTCGGCCTTGAGCAGCGCCAGTTCGTCGTCGGGCGCGGGGCGTTGCGGCGGCGACGTCATGGGTGTCCTCCCTGAGCGGTGGCGGGGACGCGGTCCTCGGGGAGCCGCGGAAGTCAGCGTGCGCGGCGGCCCGCGCCCTGTCGTCCGGTGTGCCGTTGAGCGGAACGGGCGGGCGGGCACGGGCGACGTCAGGCGTGGCGGCCGAGCCCTGCCGTGACGGCCGACGCCGCGCGGCGGGCCGCGTCGGCGAGGCGCTCCAGACGGTGGCCGGGGCCGGTCAGCACGCACAGCGCCGCCACCGGGAGCCCGTCCGCCGCGGTCACCGGTACGGCGGCGCAGCACACCCCCTCCAGGACCTCCTCGTGGTCGTAGGCGGCCCCGGACGCACGGATCCGAGCGGCCTCCTCCGGCCAGCCGCGCGGCAGCGGACCGAGCGCCGGGCCGGGGTGCGTCCAGGCGGCCAGCACCTTCCCGGCCGCCGTGTACCAGGGCCAGACCGCCCGGTCGTCGGGCAGCAGGGACCGCGCGTCCGCGGGCGCCGTCCAGTCCAGGATCAGCGTCTGACCCCGGTGCAGCACGGCGAGCGCCGCCGTCGCCTTGGTGACGGCCGTCAGCCGCCGCAGCGGCCACCGGGCCGCCGCGCGCAGTCCCGGGTACGGCTGCCAGTCGTGGCCCAGCCGGAACATGCCCGGTCCGATGCGGTAACGGCCCGCGCTGCGCTCCACGGCGCCCAGCTCCGCCAGTTGGTCGAGCAGCCGGTACGCGGTCGTCTTGGGCAGACCGCACACCTCGGCCAGCACGGTCACGCCGGCGTCCTGCTCCTGCCGCACGGCGTCCAGCAGCGCGAAGGCCCCCTCCAGGACCCCGCGTCCGGCCACACCCGACAGGGACCCGCCGGGGCCGGTCAGCGGCGCGGTGTCCAGCGGTCCGGTCCGTGGCGGTGCCGAAGCGGTCGCGGTCACCCTCTCCGATCGATGCACGTGTCTACCCCCGTGGTCACGTGTGAGCCCCGGCCGGTACCGGCCGGGGGAGTGCGGTGGCGGGAGCGGAACGCCGACGAACCGGTACGCCGCCACCCGGACCAGGGTGGGCCGCACGCATGGGCCGATTCTTTGCCGAAAGGTTGTCGCCCAGCCCAGGGAGGGGAGGCGACCGTGCAAGCGGGGGCGGCCGCGGATCCCGGGCCGCCCCCGGACGAGGGCCCGTGCCCAGGTTCGACGACGCACGGGTGGCCGCCCCCGCATCACCCGCCCCGGCTTAGGCTCCTCACGTGAACGCACTCTCCGACTTCGGCGCCGCCACAGGCGTCGGCTCGCTTCCCGGCACCGATGCCCGCGAGGCCGCCAAGACCGCGACCGGCAGCTTCGAGGACTTCCCCTTCCTGCCCGAGCTGCCCGCCCGCGGCCCCGGCGCCGACATGATCGGCCGCACCGCGGGCCTGCTCGTCGAGCTGTACGCGCGCGTGGAGCCCAGCGGCTGGCGGATCGGCGACCGGCCGGGCCGGGACACCCGGCGGGCCCGGTCCTGGCTGGGCGAGGACCTGGACGCGCTGGAGGAGTTCACCCAGGACCACCAGGGGCCGCTGAAGGTCCAGGCGGTCGGGCCCTGGACCCTCGCCGCCGCCCTGGAGCTGCGCAACGGCGAGTCGGCCCTCTCCGACCCCGGCGCCTGCCGCGACCTTGCCGCCTCCCTCGCCGAAGGACTGCGGCTGCACCTGGCCGAGGTACGGCGGCGCATCCCCGGCGCGCGCCTGGTGCTCCAGCTCGACGAGCCGTCCCTCACCGCCGTCCTGCGCGGCCAGGTGAAGACCGCCTCCGGCTACCGCACCCACCGCGCGGTGGACCGCCAGATCGTCGAGTCCACCCTGCGCGACGTGCTCGGCGCGCACGCCGACGGGCCGGTCGTCGTCCACTCCTGCGCCCCCGACGTCCCCTTCGCGCTGCTCCGCCGTGCCGGAGCGGCCGCCGTCTCCTTCGACTTCTCGCTCCTCACCGAACGTGACGACGACGTCATCGGCGAGGCGGTGGAGGCGGGGACCCGGCTGTTCGCCGGTGTCGTGCCGGGCACGGACACGGCATTGTCAGACCCTGCCGGTAGCGTCATGGGTGTCAGGACGCTGTGGCGCAGGCTGGGGCTGCGACCGGGGCTTCTCGCGGAGTCCGTCACGGTCACCCCGCCGTGCGGGCTGGCGGGTGCTTCCCCCGCATACGCCCGGCAGGCGCTCGCCCACTGCGTCCGGGCGGCGAGATCACTCGCGGACAACCCAGAGTAACGGGAGGAACACGGTGGCCGGCGACAAGCAGCAGGCTCAGACGGCAGTGCCCGCCGAGGCACGGGAGAAGCACGCGCGGCTCGCCGAGCAGATCGAGGAGCACCGCTTCCGGTACTACGTGAAGGACGCTCCCGTCATCAGCGACGCGGAGTTCGACCAGCTCCTGAAGTCCCTGGAGGCGCTGGAGGAGGAGCACCCCGAGCTGCGCACGCCCGACTCGCCGACCCAGAAGGTCGCGGGCGCGTACGAGACGGAGTTCAAGGCGGTCGAGCACCGCGAGCGGATGCTGTCGCTGGACAACACGTTCAACGACGACGACCTGGCCGCCTGGGCCGACCGGATCCACCGGGAGCTGGGCGAGCAGGAGTACCACTTCCTGTGCGAGCTCAAGGTCGACGGTCTCGCCGTCAACCTCACCTACGAGCACGGCCGCCTCACCCGCGCGGCGACCCGCGGCGACGGCCGCACCGGCGAGGACATCACGCCCAACGTCCGTACCATCGCGGAGATCCCGGACCGGCTGCACGGCGAGCGCGTGCCCGACCTGGTGGAGATCCGGGGCGAGGTCTACTTCCCGATGGAGAAGTTCGCCGAGCTCAACGAACGCCTGGTCGCGGCCGGCGACAAGCCGTTCGCCAACCCGCGCAACGCGGCGGCCGGTTCACTGCGCCAGAAGGACCCGCGGGTCACCGCCTCCCGCCCGCTGCACATGGTCGTGCACGGCATCGGCGCCCTGGCGGGCTTCGCGGGCCTGAACCGGCTCTCCGAGGCGTACGACCTGCTGAAGACCTGGGGCCTGCCCACCTCGCCGCACAACCGGGTGGTCGACGACCTCGACGGCGTACGGGAGTTCATCGCCTACTACGGCGAGAACCGGCACTCCGTGGCGCACGAGATCGACGGTGTCGTGGTCAAGCTGGACGAGATCCGGCTCCAGGGGCGGCTCGGTTCCACGGCCCGCGCGCCGCGCTGGGCGATCGCCTACAAGTACGCGCCGGAAGAGGTCAACACCAAGCTGATCGACATCAAGGTCGGCGTCGGCCGCACCGGCCGGGTCACCCCGTACGCCCAGGTCGAACCGGTCACCGTGGCGGGCAGCGAGGTGGAGTTCGCCACCCTGCACAACCAGGAGGTCGTCAAGGCCAAGAACGTGCTGATCGGCGACACCGTGGTGCTGCGCAAGGCCGGTGACGTGATCCCGGAGATCCTCGGCCCGGTCGTCGACCTGCGGGAGGACGGCAGGGAGCTGCGGGAGTTCGTGATGCCGGCCGAGTGCCCCGAGTGCGGGACCCCGCTGCGGGCCATGAAGGAGGGCGACATCGATCTGCGGTGCCCCAACGCCCGCACCTGCCCTGCCCAGTTGCGCGAGCGGGTGTCGTACCTCGCGGGCCGCGAGTGCCTGGACATCGAGAACTTCGGCGCGGTGGCGGCGGCGGCGCTCACCCGGCCGCTGGAGCCCGCCGACCCGCCGCTGGTCGACGAGGGCGACCTGTTCGACCTCACCGTCGAGAAGCTGCTGCCCATCAAGGCGTACGTCCTGGACCCCGACAGCGGGCTGCCCAAGCGCGACCCCAAGACGGGCGAGGAGAAGGTCGTCACGGTCTTCGCCAACCAGAAGGGCGAGCCCAAGAAGAACACCCTCGCCCTGCTCCAGCACATCGAGGAGGCGAAGACCCGCCCGCTCGCCCGCTTCCTCAACGGCCTGTCCATCCGGCACGTCGGACCGGTCGCCGCCCAGGCGCTGGCCCGCGAGTTCCGCTCCATCGACCGCATCGAGCAGGCGACCGAGGAGGAGCTGTCGCACATCGACGGCGTCGGCGGCATCATCGCGGCCGCGCTCAAGGAGTGGTTCGCCGAGGAGTGGCACCGCGAGATCATCCGAAAGTGGAAGGCCGCCGGAGTCCCGCTGGAGGACGAGTCCACCGGGGAGGACGAGGGGCCGCGTCCGCTGGAGGGCCTCACCGTCGTGGTGACCGGCACCCTGGAGCACTACACCCGGGACGGCGCCAAGGACGCGCTGCAGAGCCGCGGGGCCAAGGTGACCGGCTCGGTCTCGAAGAAGACGTCGTTCGTGGTCGTCGGTGACAACCCCGGATCGAAGTACGACAAGGCGATGCAGCTGAAGGTTCCGGTCCTGAACGAGGACGGATTTGTCGTCCTTTTGGAGCAGGGACCGGACGCGGCGGCCGAAGTCGCCCTTCCGACCGAGGAGTAGGGGTTGAAGGCCACCCGTTCGGCGCATACCAGATGCATACGGGTGGCCGGTACGCAATCGGGCAACCGTCGAAGACCGCTGCCCGTGGACGCCTTCCGCGGCCTACTGTTGAGTTGTGCGCCTGCCGTGCCCGGCTCGGTCGGGGCATTCCCGTGCTCCGGCAGGGCACGGACCGCATGGCGTGGGCACCGCCGGCTGTGAGAGGGACGGGAATGGAACCGACCGAGAGCGCCGCTCCGGGCGCGCGGCTGCCGCTGCGCCGCCGGGCGTGCGCGTGGCGGGGGAGCCGGTGGACGGTGCGGGGCGATCGCCGCTCGGCGGTGCCGGCCATGCCGGGCGTGCCGGTGGTGAGCCTCGCGGCCCAGGCTCGCGACCCGCTGCCGCTGGCCGCCGTCGAGCCGCCGTCCGACCTGGCCGGCACCGGACACGAACGGCACCTGTCCTGGCAGGCGCTGCCCGCGGGCGTCGTCGCGGCCGCGGCGTTCCTGCTCGGCGCCGGTTTCTTCCGCGCCTTCTCCGACAACCACGCCCTCTTCCCGTCCGGCACGGTCGGCTGGTCGCTGGCCGTGCTGACCGGCATCATCGTCGGCCACCTCGTCCTGCTGGGGCGCGCCCGCTGGTGGGGCGGGACCGGCTCGGGCGCCGCCCTCACGCTCGCCGTCCTCCTGCTGTACGGGTGGGTGCCGGCCGGCATGGTCAGCCTCACCGTCGTCGTCCTGGTCGGCATAGCCAGGCGCCACCGCTGGCGGCAGGGTGTCCTGCACGGCGCGGTGGACCTCCTCGGCATCGGGGCCGGTGCGCTGGTGCTCGGCGTGTTCGGCCGCGTCCCGACCGTCGAGTCGCCCTGGGACCCGGCCGGCTGGAGCGTCGCCGCCGCCCCCGAGGTCGTGCTCGTCGCGGTCGCCTACCTCGCCGTCACCCGCGCCCTGCTCTGGTACCTGCACGCCCCGCGCGGCGGCGGCCTGCCCACCGTCGCGCGCACCGCCCTGATGCGCCAGGGCCTGGTCGCCGTCGCCCTGCTCGGTATCGCCCCGCTGATCTGTGTGGTCACCGTCGCCCAGCCGCTGCTGCTGCCGCTCTTCTCCATCCCGCTGGTCGCCCTCGACTCCACCCTGTGGATAGCCCGCGCCCGCGCCGAGGAGCAGCTGCGCGACCCGCTGACCGGACTGCCCAACCGACAGTGGCTCCTGGAGCGGATCTGGACCGCCCTCGACGACGCCGAACGCATCGGCGCCCGCTCCGCCCTCATGCTGATCGACCTTGACCGCTTCCGTTCGGTCAATGACACGCTCGGTCATCTCGCCGGTGACCGGCTGCTGCTGCAGATAGCCGACCGGCTGCGGGCCGCGCTGCCGCGCGGTGCGGAGGCGGCCCGGCTCGGCGGTGACGAGTTCGCGGTCTTACTGCCGGTGGCCGACTCCACGACCTCGGCCACCAGAGTGGCCCGGGGCCTGGTCACGGCCCTCTCCTCGCCGCTCGACCTGGACGGACTCACCCTCGTGCTGGAGGCCAGCGCGGGTGTCGCCGTCTTCCCCGACCACGCGCTCGACGCGGAGGGGCTGCTGCGCCGGGCGGACGTGGCGATGTACCAGGCCAAGCGGGACCGCACCGGCGTGGAGGTGTACGAGTCCAAGCGGGACTCCAACACCCCCGACCGGCTGGGCCTGCTGGGCGACCTGCGGCGCGCCCTGGACGCCCACGAGGTGCAGCTGCACTACCAGCCGAAGGTCCGCTTCGACGGGCAGGTGGCCGGACTCGAGGCGCTGGTGCGCTGGGTGCACCCCGAGCGGGGCAAGGTGCCGCCGGACGAGTTCATAGCGATCGCCGAGTCGTCGGGGCTGATGCCTCATCTGACGGAGTACGTGCTGGAGACCGCGCTCGGTCAGGTCGCCGAGTGGCGCGCGCAGGGGCTGCGGGTGCCGGTGGCGGTCAACGTCTCGCCGCGTGACGTGCACACGCCGGGGTTCGCCGGCCTGGTGGCGGCGCGGCTGGCCCGGCACGGCGTTCCGGCCGGGGCGCTGCAGCTGGAGATAACCGAGCACGTCCTGCTGGAGGACCCGCAGCGGGCCGCCGACACCCTCGCGGGGCTGAACGGGCACGGCGTGAAGATGTCGCTGGACGACTTCGGCACCGGGTACTCGTCGCTCGTGCACCTGCGGCGGCTGCCGGTGAGCGAGCTGAAGATCGACCGGTCCTTCGTGGCCCGGCTGGCGGTCGACAACGAGGACGCGGAGATCGTGCGCTGCACGGTGGACCTCGCGCATTCGCTGGGGCTGCTGGTCGTCGCGGAGGGCGTGGAGGACGACGAGACGTGGGAGCGGCTGCGGGACCTCGGGTGTGACGCCGTGCAGGGGTGGCTGGTGGCCGCGGCTATGCCGCCGGAGGAGACCACGGCGTGGCTGCTGGCCCGGGGGGCCCGGGGGTGGCAGCGGCCGCGGGCGGCGTTGCCGGCCGCCGAGTAGTCGCCCACCTGCCCGCCCGTTCACCTTTCGTCGAGAGCCGCACGTCTCCCGTGGGGGGTGCTGCGCCGTCGGCGGCTGTCGGGGGGACGGTGGCGAGTTCCGCTGTGGGGCCGCTCGCTGTGTTCGGCCGCGGGTCTGCCGTGGGGCGCGGTGGGGTGCGGTGGTGTCGGCGGGTGCGGCGCCGTCGTGGTTGCTCGCGCAGTTCCCCGCGCCCCTGACGGGGCGCTGCCCTTACCGAGTGACGAAGTGGTTGACCAGGAGGGTCAGCCTCGTCTCGTGGGCCTCCTCCGGGAGGCGGCCCGCTGCGCATCAGGGTGACCAGGCCGTGCAGGGCCGCCCAGAACGTCTCGGGCAGGATGCCCGGGTGCTCTCCGTCGGCGGTGATCGGCCCAACCGCCCCGAGGATCTCGGCGAACGCCGCCTGGAGGGGCTCCGGGGCCTCGGGGGTCGCGAACGGGAGGTCCACCAGGTGGGTGAACATCGCGTCGTAGAGGGCCGGGCGGCGGCGGGCGAACGAGGTGTACGTGGCCGCCACCGCCGCCAGTGCCTCCCGGGTGCCCGTCGCCGACGCGCGGGCCGCCCGTAGCTCCACCGCCAGGTCCGCGCAGCCCTGGACAGCCACCGCCGCCATGATCGCGTCCCTGCCCTTGAAGTGGCTGTACAGAACCGGCTGGCTGTACTCGATCTCGACGGCCAGGCGACGGGTCGTCACCGCCTCCCAGCGCTCTGTCTCGGCGAGTTCGCGGGCGGCCGTGACGATCAGCTGCTCCCGCTCCGCCCGCTCGCGCTCCCGGCGGTTCTGAATCGACACGCTTCGGATTCTAGCAGTGCTAGCCAAGCTGTCGATGATCTGATATCTTCGCTATCAGTCCTAGCGATGCTAGAAAACTCTCAGGGGGAGAAGACCATGACCGTCACCGCGTACACCCTCGCGATCCTGCTCGACCTGTTCTGCCTGTTCCTCGGCTACCGGTTCCTGTTCCAGCCGGGCCCCGCCGCCGCCGGTTACGGCGTGCCCGCCGACCCGAAGGGCGACGCCGGCGCCTACCTCACGATCAAGGGCCTCAGGGACGGCACGTACGGCGTCGTGGGGCTCGCGCTGCTGGCCTTCGCCGGTGCGCACGCCGAGGCCTGGTTCATGCTCTGCGTGGCACTCGTACCGCTCGGGGACATGGTGAACGTGCTCCGCAACGGCGGGGCGAAGGCCGTCGCCTACGGGATCCACTTCGCCACCGCGATCGTCGTGCTGATCAGTGCCGCCCTGCTGTTCCTCGTCTGACCGCGCGGCGCACCGTCTTCGACCGGGGGTTCTGCAATGTCGTTGTTCGTACCGAAGTTCGATGAGTCCGTGATCGTGCGGGAGGCCGGCGCCGAGGTGGTCGGCGGTGACCCGGTCGGCGTCAGGCTGCTCGCCGACAGCAGTGCCACCGGCGGCGCCCTGTCCACCGTCCGCGTCACCCTCGGCGAGGGAGCCGACGGCGCCGTACCGCATCTGCACCGCAACTCCGCCGAACTGTTCTACCTGCTCGACGGCGCCGCCGAACTGCTCTCCGGCGACGACGTCGTCACCGCCGAACGCGGCGACCTGGTCGTCGTCCCGCCCGGCAAGCCGCACGCCTTCGCCGCCGTCCCGGGCGCCACCGCGGACATCCTGATCGTCATCACGCCAGGCGTGGAGCGCTTCGAGTACTTCCGCCACCTCCAGCGGCTGCGCCTCGGCGAGGTCACCCCGGAGAGCCTCCTGGAGGTCCAGGAGGTGTACGACAACCACTTTCTGCGCAGCCCGGCCTGGGAAAAGCGCCGCTGAAACCCGATGGATACGGAGCCCGGCCAAACCGTTTAACAGCCACCGGGCCCCGCCCCATAGGATTGGGCACTGGCGTCACATTTCCGCCCGCCTCGCGACGCCTGGCACGCACGCTCGCCGCGTTGCCGAATCGCCCACGTGGCTCCGCCACGAGGGCGCTCCGGCGCCTTGCGATCGCACGCACCGGACGCCGCGAGGCCCGCCCTTCGGACGGACGGCGTAAACGTGACGCCGGCACCCGGCCCCCAACCACACCCACTCACCCCAGAGGAACGCTGCATGCCTGGCATCACGCGCGAGGAGGTCGCCCACCTCGCCCGGCTGGCGCGTCTGGAGCTGAAGCCCGAAGAACTCGAACACTTCGCCGGCCAGCTGGACGACATCATCGGCGCGGTCGCCCGCGTCAGCGAGGTCGCCGACCAAGACGTACCGCCGACCTCGCACCCGCTGCCGCTGACGAACGTCATGCGCGCGGACGAGGTCCGTCCCTCGCTCACCCCCGAGCAGGCGCTCTCCGGCGCCCCGGCCCAGGAGCAGCAGCGTTTCAAGGTGCCGCAGATCCTGGGGGAGGACTAGACAGCCATGACGGACATCATCAAGCTCACGGCCGCCGAGACCGCCGCGAAGATCGCCGCCGGCGAGCTCACCGCCGTGCAGGTCACCGAGGCCCACCTCGCCCGCATCGAGGCCGTAGACGAGAAGGTGCACGCCTTCCTGCACGTCGACCGCGAGGGCGCCCTGGCGCAGGCCCTTGCCGTCGACGAGAAGAAGGCCCGGGGCGAGAAGCTCGGCCCGCTCGCCGGCGTCCCGCTCGCGCTCAAGGACATCTTCACCACCGAGGGCATCCCGACCACCGTCGGTTCGAAGATCCTGGAGGGGTGGATCCCGCCGTACGACGCCACCCTCACCAAGCGGCTCAAGGCGGCTGACGTCGTCATCCTCGGCAAGACCAACATGGACGAGTTCGCCATGGGGTCGAGCACGGAGAACAGCGCGTTCGGGCCGACCGGCAACCCCTGGGACCTCACCAAGATCCCCGGTGGTTCGGGCGGCGGTTCGTCCGCGGCCCTCGCCTCCTTCCAGGCGCCGCTCGCCATCGGCACCGACACCGGCGGCTCCATCCGCCAGCCGGCCGCCGTCACCGGCACGGTCGGCGTGAAGCCGACGTACGGCGCGGTCTCCCGGTACGGCATGGTCGCCTTCTCCAGCTCCCTGGACCAGGGCGGCCCGTGCGCCCGTACGGTCCTCGACGCGGCCCTCCTGCACGAGGTCATCGCCGGACACGACCCGCTCGACTCCACCTCCGTCGACGCCCCGGTCCCGCCGGTCGTCGAGGCCGCCCGCAACGGCAGCGTCGAGGGCATGCGCGTCGGTGTCGTCAAGCAGTTCCGCGGCGAGGGCTACCAGGCCGGCGTCATCCAGCGGTTCGACGAGTCCGTCGCCCTGCTGAAGGAGCTGGGCGCCGAGATCGTCGAGCTGGACTGCCCGTCCTTCGACCTCGCCCTGTCGGCGTACTACCTGATCGCCCCGAGCGAGTGCTCCAGCAACCTCGCCCGCTTCGACGGCCTGCGCTACGGCCTGCGGACCGGCGACGACGGCGGCCACTCCGCCGAGGAGGTCACCTCCCTCACCCGTGAGGCGGGTTTCGGCCCCGAGGTCAAGCGCCGCATCATGCTCGGTACGTACGCCCTGAGCTCCGGCTACTACGACGCGTACTACGGCTCCGCCCAGAAGGTCCGCACGCTCATCACGCGCGACTTCGAGAAGGCCTTCGAGCAGGTGGACGTCATCGTGTCGCCCACCACGCCGACCACCGCCTTCCCGATCGGCGAGCGCGCCGACGACCCGATGGCGATGTACCTGGCCGACCTGTGCACCATCCCGACGAACCTCGCGGGCAACGCGGCGATGTCGCTGCCCTGCGGCCTCGCCCCGGAGGACAACCTCCCGGTGGGTCTGCAGATCATCGCCCCGGCGCTCAAGGACGACCGCCTTTACAAGGTCGGAGCCGCCGTCGAGGCCGCCTTCGTGGAAAGGTGGGGGCACCCGCTCCTGGAGGAGGCACCGTCGCTGTGAGCAACGCACTGTCGAAGGCCAAGGGCTTCAAGAAGTCGAAGTCCGGTACGTACCTGTCCATGGCCACCACCGCGTTCGGCGCGGTGAGCGTGGCCAAGCAGATCAAGAAGGCCCGCGCCGAGCACGACACGCTCCGGCTGATCGACGCCACGGTCTCCGCCGTGGCGATCGTGACCGGCCTCGCGATCCTCTACCGCGAGCTGAAGCGGCTGGGCGACGACGACGTCCTGCTGGGCTGAGAGGGAAGTTTCACCGTGACCACCACGACCGACCTGGTGTCGTACGAGGACGCGCTGGCGTCGTACGACCCCGTCATGGGCCTTGAGGTCCATGTCGAACTCGGCACCAAGACCAAGATGTTCTGCGGCTGTTCGACCGAGCTGGGCGCCGAGCCCAACTCGCAGACCTGCCCGACCTGCCTCGGCCTGCCCGGCGCGCTCCCGGTCGTCAACGCGACCGGCGTCGAGTCCGCGATCAAGATCGGTCTCGCGCTGAACTGCGAGATCGCCGAGTGGTGCCGCTTCGCCCGGAAGAACTACTTCTATCCGGACATGCCGAAGAACTTCCAGACCTCCCAGTACGACGAGCCGATCGCCTTCAACGGCTACCTCGACGTGCAGCTGGAGGACGGCGAGACCTTCCGGGTGGAGATCGAGCGCGCCCACATGGAGGAGGACACCGGCAAGTCCACCCACGTGGGCGGCGCGACCGGCCGTATCCACGGCGCCTCGCACTCACTGCTCGACTACAACCGCGCGGGCATCCCGCTCATCGAGATCGTCACCAAGCCGATCGAGGGCGCGGGGGAGCGGGCTCCGGAGGTCGCGCGGGCGTACGTCCGTGAGCTGCGCGAGGTGATCCGGGCGCTCGGCGTGTCCGAGGCCCGCATGGAGATGGGCCAGATGCGCTGCGACGTGAACCTGTCGCTGCGTCCGCACGGGACCGAGAAGTTCGGCACCCGCTCCGAGACGAAGAACGTGAACTCGCTGCGGTCCGTGGAGCGTGCGGCCCGCTTCGAGATCATGCGGCACGCGGCCGTGCTGAGCGGCGGCGGGACGATCGTCCAGGAGACCCGGCACTTCCACGAGGACACGGGGTCCACGACCTCCGGCCGCGTGAAGGAGGAGGCCGAGGACTACCGGTACTTCCCGGAGCCCGACCTGGTCCCCGTGGCACCCTCGCGCGAGTGGGTCGAGGAGATCCGCGCCGCGCTGCCCGAGATGCCGCTGGCCCGCCGCACCCGGCTGCTCGCGGAGTGGGGCGTCTCGGCGGTCGAGATGCAGGCCATCCAGAACGCCGGCGCGCTGGACCTGATCGTCGCCACCATCGACGCCGGGGCCGACGCGGCCTCCGCCCGCAAGTGGTGGATGGGCGAACTGGCGCGCAGCGCCAACGAGTCGGGCACCTCGCTGGACGAACTGGCGATCACCCCGGCGCAGGTCGCCCGGGTCACCGAGCTGGTCACGAAGGGCGACCTGAACGACAAGCTGGCCCGCCAGGTCATCGAGGGCGTCCTCGCCGGCGAGGGCACCCCGGACGAGGTCGTCGACCGGCGCGGCCTGAAGGTCGTCTCCGACGAGGGCGCGCTGACCGCCGCAGTCGAGGAGGCCATCGCAGGCAACCCGGGCGTCGCCGACAAGATCCGCGGCGGCAAGGTGGCCGCGGCCGGTGCCCTGGTCGGCGCCGTGATGAAGGCGACCCGCGGACAGGCCGACGCGGCCCGCGTCAAGGAGCTGATCCTGGAGAAGCTGGGCGTCAGCGAGGGCTGAGCCGCAGGCGCACCGCCACGGCCCCGGAGGCAGCCCCTCCGGGGCCGGACCGCGTTTCAGGCGGAGGTCCAGACGGGCGGTGAGAGAGGCGTCCTTCGAGTATGCCGGCCGCGGGTGGTCCGTGGCTGGTCGCGCAGTTCCCCGCGCCCCTTTCAGGGGCGTCCACTCGGCGCCCTTCAAGGGCGCGACCAGCCCCCACCGGCCCGCACCCGGCGCCCGGTGCGGGAGAGACGGCGTCGGACCTGACTGAACGGGCTCCTTGTGATCTTCGTAGTGGAAGGCGATGCGTAGCACATCGTTCGGACCGTCAGACAATGCACCCGCCCCGGTCGTCGGCGAGGTGCCGGTCGAGGCTGACCAGCGGAAGGCGGCAGTCGTCGACCTGGTCCGCAGCCGACTGCCCCAGCTGCGGGTCCCGCGCTCGCCCGCCGTGACCGCACCCGCCGATTCCGACACCGACCCCGAGATCACCGGGGCGGAGGCCGCGGACGACGCGGACGTCGAGGACGAGGATCTCTACGAGGACGCCCGCCGGGCCCGCTGGACCGCCACCGTGACCGGGGTGCTGCTCGCCCTGATGGGGCTCACCGCCGCGTCGATGAGAGTGGGCGGCGGCGTGCCCGCCCGGGTGCCGGCCGCCTACGGCTCCGGAGCCGCCGTGTGCGTGCTGGCGGGGACGCTCGGGGCCCGCGGCCGGACCCGCTGGGCCCTGTGGCTGATGATCCTGGGCGCCATGGTGATGGCGCTCGGTGACCAGTTCGACTGACGCGTGTTCCAGTGACGCGTGTTCCAGTGACGCGTCCGCCCCGGACCGGCGCCGACCGCCCGGGTGCCGTGCCGCGCATGAGAGGCTCGGCGGGCCGACCGAGGACGTGATGGAACGGGAGAAGCAGGATGTACGCGATATCGCTGGGTGACGACGGCGCCGAGCTGCGCCCGCTGGAGCCCTGGCACGCCGAGGAGTTCCTGGCCCACCTCGATCGCGGGCGGGAGTTCATCGGACGGTTCATCCCCTTCGGCACCAAGGAGACGGACGTGCCCGCCGCACGGGCCCTGCTCCAGCGGTACGCCGACATGCGCGCCGCCGACACCGGCTCCCTGCACGGCCTGTGGCTGGAGGGCACGCTCGTCGGCGGGGTGCTCTTCCTGAACTTCGACGCCGAACACGGGAACGCCGAGGTGGGCTGCTGGCTGGAACCGGCCGGCACCGGGCGCGGACTCGTCACCCGCGCGATGCGGGTGCTGCTCGACTTCGCGGTCGACCGGCGCGGCATCCACCGGATCGAGTGGGTCGCCGCCTCGGGCAACGAGCCCAGCCTGAACGTGGCCCGGCGGCTGGGGATGACCCGCGATGGCGTACGCCGCCAGGCGCACCCCTATGGTGGCCTACGGCACGACCTGGAGGTGTGGTCGATCCTCGCCCCGGAGTGGCGTGAAGCACGCGCGCGTGCCGCAGCGGACGATCATTAAGACGCCTCTCAGACAGGATCCGTACGGTGCCGGACATGGGAACCAAGACAGCTGACGAGACCGGTGCCGAGACGGGCGCCGAAGCGACGACCGACGAGGAGAAGGTGAGCGTCACCAAGACCGCCGACGACGTGGCGGAGTCCGGCACCGAGGCCGCCGGCGGCACGGCCGCCGGACTCGACGCGGAGGGCGCCGGGGACGTCGAGGACGTCGAGGACACGGACGCCGAGGACGTGGTGGACGACGCCGATCTCGCCGAGGGGCCGTCCGGGGTCGGCCAGGGCGCCGGTGCCGTCGTCTCCGTCGCACTCGGCCTGGTCTCCCTCACGGGTGGCTGGATCGGTACGGTTGCCGCCGCCCGCGAGACCCTCATAGGCCAGCTCCAGACCTCGTCGTCCGCGAGCGTCGCCAAGCAGGTCAAGGAGGTGTACGGCGACGCGTGGGCGACCACCGCGCTGTGGGCCGGCCTGTTCGCGCTGGCCGCGCTGCTCACCGGCGTCGTGGTGCTGGCCCGGCCCGCCTTCGGTGCCCCCGGCAGGCCGCAGGCGCCGTGGATCAAGTCGGTCGCCTGGGCCGGCGTCGCGCTCGGTGTCATCGGCCTGCTGCTGGCCGTCCTCAAGTACTCCGACGCACTCCTCGGACTGCCGTCGACCAGCTGACCGGTCCCCCGACAGCCCAGCTCAGCAGGGGCCTTAGGCCGTCCGTAAGCACCTCGACGGCGGCCTGAGGCCCCTTATGCGTGTCCGGGACCCGGCGGCCCCGCGAAGATGCGGAACTCTCCCGATGTGGCGCACCCCCCTGGGAGAGGAAGGTGGAGGCATCGCAGGAAGCGAAGCCCAACCACCCTCTCTCACAAGGGAATCCACCATGTTCGAGTACGAACTCCACCGGATCCGTTCCGCCGAGCTGCGCCGCCAGGCCGACGAGGCCCGTCTGGTCCGCGAGGCCGTCCGCTCCCGCCGCGCCGCACGCCGTGACGCGGTGCCGGGTGACACGGCGGCGCAGGAGGCCCATACCGACCGTCACGCCCGGCGCCGGCTCCCGCGCGCCGCGTGACCACCGGCCGGCCGGGCGGCGCCGACCGTCCGAAGGCCGGGATCGTGAAAGCCGGGATCGCGAATGCCGGGATCGCGAATGCCGGGATCGCGAATGCCGGGATCGGGGTAGCCCGGATCGAGGCAGCCGGAGTCGAGGCAGCCGCAGTCGAGGCAGCCGGGATCGGGAAAGTCGGGATCGGGGAAGCCGGTGGTCGTACGGGGGTCGGCCACCGGCTTCTCCCATTGCCGTCCACCGGTAAGACAAGCGCACCGGTGCTGTGGAAAACCGCTGCCGTGGGCTCCGGACCCCATGCGATGCTCTGGCCTGTGGAAACCAGGTCCGTGAGTCCCGTGTTCGTAGGCCGAAGCGACGAGTTGGAGACCCTGAACGACGCGCTGGCGCGGGCCGGCGCCGCCGAGCCGCAGGCGCTGCTGCTCGGGGGCGAGGCCGGCGTCGGCAAGACCCGGCTGGTCGAGGAGTTCGCCACCGCCGCCTGCCGTCAGGGCGCGGTCGTCGCCGTGGGCGGCTGCGTGGAGATCGGCGCCGACGGGCTGCCCTTCGCCCCCTTCTCCACCGCCCTGCGCGCCCTGCGGGCCGCCCTGCCCGGCGAACTGGCCGAGGCCGCCGCCGGCCAGGAGGACGAACTGGCCCGGCTGCTGCCCGAGCTGGGGGAGGCCACCTCCGGCCGCCACGACGAACAGGGCATGGCCCGCCTCTTCGAACTCACCGCGCGCCTGCTGGAGCGGGTCGCCGCCGAGCGCACGGTGGTCGTCGCCCTGGAGGACCTGCACTGGGCCGACGCCTCCACCCGCCACCTCCTCGCCTACCTGCTGCGCACCCTGCGCACCGGCCGGCTCGTCGTCCTCGCCACCTACCGCTCCGACGACATCCACCGCCGCCACCCGCTGCGCCCCCTGCTCGCCGAACTCGACCGGCTGCGCACCGTCCGCCGCCTGGAACTCGCCCGGTTCACCCGCGAGGAGGTCGGCCGCCAGATCGCCGGCATCCTCGCCACCGAACCCGACCCCGCCCAGGTCGACGAGATCTTCGAACGGTCCGACGGCAACGCCTTCTTCGTCGAGGAGCTGGCGGTGGCCGCCACCGAGGGCTGCTGCACCGGGCTCACCGACTCCCTGCGCGACCTGCTCCTGGTCCGGGTCGAGGCACTGCCCGAAACCGCCCAGCGAGTGGCCCGGATCGTCGCCGAGGGCGGCTCCACCGTCGAGTACCGGCTGCTCGCCGCCGTGGCCCAGCTCGCCGAGGACGACCTCATCGAGGCACTGCGGGCCGCCGTCGGCGCCAACCTCCTCACCGCCACCCCGGCCGGCGACGGCTACCGCTTCCGGCACTCCCTGGTCCGCGAGGCCGTCGCCGACGACCTGCTGCCCGGCGAACGCTCCCGGCTCAACCGCCGTTACGCCGAAGCCCTGGAGAGCGACCCGACCCTGGTGGCGGCCGACGCCCACGTGACCCGACTGGCCAGCTACTGGTACCAGGCCCATGATCCCGCCAAGGCCCTGCCCGCCGTGCTCGACGCCTCCGTCGTGGCCCGCCGCCGGCACGCCTACAGCGAGCAACTACGGCTCCTGGAGCGGGCCATGGAGCTGTGGGACACCGCACCCGAGGAGGTCCGCGCCGCCCTGCGCCCCGTCGACTTCACCGACGTCTACCCTCCTCCCCCACTGCCCGAAAGGCGTGGGGGGACCCCCAGCGGCTGCGATCCGGCCACCACCCCGCTGAGCTACCTCGACCTGATGGCGGAGGCCGCGGTCGCCGGCCGCTTCTGCGGGGAGCGCGAACGCGCCCTGAAGATCACCAAGAAGGCGCTGCGGCTCCTCCAGGACGAGCACGACCCGCAGCGCGCCGCCTGGTTCTGGGTGCAGCGCTCCCGGCTGGTCCAGGGTCTCGCGCGCGGCGACGGCTGGCAGGAACTCGGCACCGCCCAGGACCTGGTGCGCGGTCTGCCGCCGTCCGAGGTGCACGCCGACGTGCTGGCCAACGTCGCCGCCTGGTCGATGCTGCACGAGCCGGGCCCCGAGGCCTACGCCGCCGCCGAACGGGCCGTCGAGTACGCGCGCATGGTGGGCGCCCGGGAGATCGAGCTGAACGCACGGGTCACTCTGGGCTGCCTCATGGTCGACGCGGGTGACGTCGACAACGGCCTCGCGGAGCTGGAGCGGGTCAAGGACGCCGCCCTCCGGGAAGGCGTCGCCCAGGTCGCGGGCCGCGCCTACACCAACCTCCCCTCCGAGCTGGAGTCGGTGGGCCGTTCCAGGGAGGCGGTGCCGATCCAGCGCGAGGGCATCGCCTTCGCCCGCAGATACGGCCTGCTGGACTCCGAGGCGTGGATCTGGGGCAACCTCTCCGAGTCGCTGTACGCGCTCGGCCGGTGGGACGAGGCCGCCGAAGCCGCCGCGGGCGCCCTCGGCTCCGCGGCGAGCGCCAAGCCCCGGGGCGCAGGCGCCCTGCGCCTCGCCCACATCGCCCTCGCCCGCGGGGACACGGCCGAGGCCGCCCGCCAGCTGGCCATCGCGCACGCCCACTACGGCACCCACGACCCGATGCCCCAGGTGCTGCTGCCGGTCGCCCGCATCGCCGTCGGCGTCGCCGCGGCGGAGGGCAGGTTCCTCGACGCCCGCGCCGAACTGGACCGCGCCCTGGCGGCCGGCTTCCCGCCCGGCACCCACCGCTACGGCTGGCCCCTGCTGCTGGCCGCCGCCACCGCCGAGGCCGACGCCCGCGCCCTGCCGGCGGCGGCCGACGGCCGGGCCGAGGCCCTCGACCGGCTCGCCGAGACCGCCCGCAAGCTCGCCACCGGCACGCCCCTGTGGCAGGCCTACGAGCGCTGGACCCGCGCCGAGCTGCACCGCGCCAGGGGCACCGACACCGCCGCCGTCTGGTCGGACGTGGTCACCGACTTCGAGTGCCTGGACCGCCCCTACGACCTCGCCCGGGTCCGCCGCCGCCTCGCCGAGGCCCTGCTGGCGGGAGCCGGCGACGACGAACGCGACCGCGCGACGGAGCTGCTCCGGCTGGCCGGGGCCGTCGCCGACCACCTCGGCGCCCGCCCGCTCGCCGAGGCCGTCGCCCTCCTCGCCCAGCGCGCCCGCCTCACCCTCACCGCCCGCCCCTCCCACCGGGCCCTCGACCCGGCCGGGAACCTCGGCCTCACCAGCAGGGAGCGCGACGTCCTCCGCCTGGTGTCGGCCGGCCGTACCAACCGCCAGATAGCCGAGGAGCTCTTCATCTCACCGAAGACCGCGAGCGTCCACGTCTCGAACATTCTGGGCAAGCTGGGCGTTGCAGGGAGGGGCGAGGCGGCGGCGGTGGCCCACAGACTGGGGTTGTTCCCCGCCGAGGCCCTCGACCCGACCCGCTAGGGGGACCGGCACAGGAGGCACCGTGTTCAACATGTTCGAGGAGCTTTTCGCACCAGGCCGCAAACACACGCACGACGAGCAGAAACGACTGGAGTTGACCCGGGAGGACGTGGGGGACACGGATCCCGGCCGCGGACCGATAGACCTCGCGTCCGGCAAGGTCGTCATACGGCTTCCGCAGGAGGAGCCCGCGGCGGACCCCGCCGCCGACCCCGCCGCCGATCCCGGGGATGGTCCCGGGGACGACGAGGGGTGAGCGGCGGCACTAGGTCACCTGCAGCTCCAGGATCCGGTCGTCGCCGGCCTTCGGCCTGCCCCGCCCGTCGGTGTTGCTGGTCACCAGCCACACCTTGCCGCCGCCGGCCGCCACGACGGTGCGGAGGCGGCCGTACTCGCCGGTGAGGAAGGCCTGCGGCGCGGTGGCCGCGGTCGTGCCGTCCAGCGGGATCCGCCACAGCCGCTGACCCTTCAGAGCGGCCATCCAGATGACGCCGTCGACATAGGCGATGCCGCTGGGGGAGGCGTCGTCGGTGTGCCACTGGGCGATCGGGTTCACGTACTTCGGGTCGGCGGACCTGCCCTCGGCGTTCGGCCAGCCGTAGTCGCCGCCCGGTTTGATCGCGTTCAGCTCGTCCCAGGTGTCCTGGCCGAACTCCGAGGCGAACAGCCGCCCCTTGTCGTCCCAGGCGAGCCCCTGCACATTGCGGTGACCGTAGGTGTAGACGGGGGAGCCGGGGAACGGGTTGCCGGGAGCGGGGTCGCCCTCCGGCGTCAGCCGCAGGATCTTCCCGCCGAGCGAGCCCTTGTCCTGCGCGAGGCCCCGCTGCCCGCTCTCCCCGGTGCCGGCGTAGAGCATGCCGTCCGGGCCGAAGGCGATCCGTCCGCCGTTGTGGATGAACCCCTTGGGAATGCCCTTGAAGATCGTGTCGGGGGCGCCCAGCTGCTCCTTGGCCGGCTTGCCCTCGTCCCAGAGCATGCGCACGATGCGGTTGTCGGAGGCCGACGTGAAGTACGCGTAGATCATGTGGTCCGAGGCGAAGTCGGGGGAGAGGGCGATCCCCAGCAGCCCTCCCTCACCTGCCGCGGACACCCCGGAGACGACCCCCAGCTCCGTGGTCTTCCCGGTCTTCTCGTCGACCTTGCTGATCGTCCCGTCGTCCCGGTCGGACACCAGCAACCCGGCCCCGCCCGGCAACGGCGCCAGCCCCCAGGGCGACCTCAGTCCCCCGGCGACGGTACGCAGCACCTTCACCGACCCCTTGGCAGGCGCGGCGGACTCCCCGGCCCCGGCCGACGCGGAGGCCCCGGAGGAGTGCGCTGCCGAGGACCCCCCGGCCCAGGACGGCGTGGGCAGAGCACCGCCACCGCCTCCGGAGGAACACCCCGCCACCAGCAGGAGTCCGGCTGCGGCCAACAAGGCGGGCACAGCTCGACGTCGCACGATCATGTCCCCTTCGAACAGCCCCCGATTCCCGACCGACGGTAGTACAACGCTCCCCGCCAGGGGCGCGGGACCGCCGGGCGACCGATGACGCGAACGCCCGCTGAAGCGCCCCTCAAGGGGCGCGGGGAACTGCGCGACCAGCCACGACGGCGCCGCACCGACCACCGGCAGAACGCGGTACCTTCTCGGACCGCTCAGTCCCAAGAGCCCTGCGCAGCAGGCAGCCGGCCCAGCTCCGCCAGGTCCTCCGCACTCAGCCGGACCTCGGCGGCACCCGCGTTCTCGGCCACCCATCGTCCCCGCTTCGCCCCCGGCACCGGCACCACATGCGCCCCCTGCGCCAGCACCCACGCCAGCGCCACCTGAGCGGCGGTGACACCGTCGCCCTCCTGCCGGCCCGCCACCCTCCGCAGACCCGCCACGATCGGCTGGTTCGCCGCCATCATCTCCGCCGTGAAGCGAGGATGCCGCGCCCGCAGGTCGTCCGGCTCGAACCCCTCACCCGGCGTGAGCGTGCCGGTCAGGAAGCCGTTGCCGAGCGGCATCGCCGCGAGGAAGCCCACGCCTCGCGCCGCGCACCACGGCAGCAGCGACTCCAGCGCCTCCGGCGACCACACCGACAGCTCCGCCTGGACAGCGCTCACCGGAAACACCTGCTGCACCCGCTGGAGCTGACGCAGGGTCGCGTCATGCAGGCGCGCGCCCGACCTGCGCCCCCCGCGCGCCCCCACGGCGCACAACCCCAGCGCCCGCACCTTCCCCGCCTGCACCAGTTCCGCCATCGCGCCCCAGGTCTCCTCGACGGGAACCTCGGGGTCCGCGCGGTGCAGCTGGTAGAGGTCGATGACATCGGTCTGGAGTCGGCGCAGCGACGCGTCGCACGCCCGCTTCACATAGCCGGGCCTGCCGTTCGCCACGATGTGCTGGTCGCCCACCAGCAGGCCCACCTTCGTCGACACGAAGGCCTCCGCACGCCGCTCCTTGAGCACCCGCCCCAGCAGCAGCTCATTGGTGAACGGGCCGTACATGTCGGCCGTGTCCAGCAGGGTCACGCCCAGGTCCAGCGCCCGGTGCACCGCCCTCAGCGACTCCTCGCCCCGCTGCCGCGACCCGCTGTACGCCCAGCTCATCGGCATGCACCCGAGTCCGACGGCCCCCACCGCGAGCGCCCCCGCGCCGATCGTCCTGCGCTCCACCAGCCCGTGATCCTCCTTCTTGGGCCTCCAACCTAACCCGCGCGCCGTCACGCCTCTGACATAGCCTCCTGACCATGACCTCCGACGTATGGCTCCCCATCCCGCCGGCCGAGTTCCAGGAGCTCCCAGAAGGCCTCAATTACCTCTTCTGGGACGGTGACCAGGAGTTTCCCGGTGATCCCGCCGACTGCGCCGTGTACGTCGTCCCCTATATGAAGCGGCAGCCGGTCAAGGTGCGGCCGCTTGAGGGGATGCGGAACGTCCGGCTCATCCAAACCCTCACCGCCGGGGTCGACGACATGATCGCCGCGATCGACCTCGTCCCGCCCGGCGTCCTGCTGTGCAACGCGCGCGGCGTGCACGAGGCGAGCACCGCCGAGCTCGCGCTCGCGCTCACCCTGGCGTCCCTGCGCGGTATCCCGGGGTTCGTCCGCGCCCAGCAACGGGAGCACTGGGAGGGCGGCTTCCACCCTGCCCTCGCCGACCGGTCCGTCCTCATCGTCGGCTACGGAGCCATCGGCGCGGCCATCGAGGACCGGCTCGCGCCCTTCGAGGTTGCGCGGGTGGCGCGCGTCGCGCGCTCCGGGCGCGCTTCGGCGCGCGGTCCCGTGCTTCCGCTCACCGCACTTCCCGATCTGCTTCCGGAAGCCGATGTCGTCATCCTCTCCACGCCCCTCACGGACACCACACGTGGCCTGGTCGACGCGGAGTTCCTCGCGCGGATGAAGGACGGCGCCCTGCTCGTGAACGTCGCGCGCGGGCCCGTCGTGGACACCAAGGCCCTCCTCGCCGAACTGGAGAGCGGCCGCCTCACCGCCGCCCTGGACGTCACCGACCCCGAACCGCTGCCGGCCGGACACCCTCTGTGGCAGGCGCCCGGAGTGCTGATCAGCCCTCATGTCGGCGGCCCCACCTCGGCCTTCCTGCCGCGCGCCAAGCGCCTCGTCACCGATCAGCTGAACCGTCTGGTGAACCGGCAGCCGTTGCGGAACGTGATGTTGACGACGGGATCCACCGACAACTGACCGTCGCGGCACACGCGCGCAATCCGTTTCCGGTACGGTCCGCAACCCTCCGGGCGCGGTGCGTGCGCGCATAGCCGCTGGTCGTCACGGAGCGTAGAGAAGCTATGTCCCTGAGTGACGAGACTGGTGTATCGTCCGGGAAGGGGCTGCGCCGCGCACCGTTCGGCGCCGGGGATGGACATTTCAGATTTGTGAGGGGGGCGACGGGCGATGCACGGCCTATGGACGAACGATCCGACGCGGCGGAGCCGCCGGCGGCGACCCTGGCGCACAGCTGCGCGCAGACGCGGCCACCACACCAGCCATCACCACCCCCGGCACAGCGGACGCCGGCGGCATCCCCACCCGGCGCCCCGGGACCCGAGGGACCCCGCGACGGCGCGGACCGGGAGCATCCGGTGACAGCGCCGACGACTGTGACGACCGCCCTCCCCGGAGCGCTGCGGGCCCAGCCTCCGGCGGGAATGCCGCACCCCCGGCCGCCGGTGACCGGCGCCGGGACCGGCATGGTCCGCCAACTCGTGCTGGCCCTGATCTGCGCGGGATACGCCGTCGGTGCCGCGTTCGACTGGGGCTCGAACCAGATCGCCCTGTTCATGGGCGACTTCGGTCTGACCGCGGCCGCCGGCACCGCCGCCGTGTCGTGCTTCCTCTACGCCCGCTCCCCGCGGGTCCGCTTTCGACCCGCCTGGCTGCTGTTCGCCCTCTCCTCGGCGATGGCGGCCCTGGGCAACGCGGTCTGGGGGTGGTACGAGGTCGTGCTCCAGCGGCCCGTGCCCAGCCCCAGCTGCGCCGACCTGTTCTTCCTGTGCTTCGCGCCGCCCGCCATCGTGGGACTGCTGGTGCTGGCCAAGCGGCCGGTGACCAAGGCCGGCTGGATCTGCCTGGCGCTCGACGCCTGGCTGATCGGCGGCTCCCTGCTCACCCTGTCGTGGAGCCTCGCGCTCGCCCAGGCCGCCCGGTTCGACGGGCCGAGCGTCGCGCACACCGCGCTCTCGCTGGCGTACCCGCTGATGGACATCGCCCTGGTCAGCATGGTGCTCGCCCTGCACTTCCGGCGCGCGCCCGGCAACCGCACCGCGGTGAACACCGCGATCGGCGCCCTCGCCCTGACCGTGATGTGCGACGCCCTGTTCACCTCGCCGCTGCTGCACAGCAGTTACCGCTCCGGCCAGCTGCTGGACGCGGGCTGGTTCGCCGGCTCGCTGCTGCTCGCGTACGCCCCCTGGGCCGCGCCCCGGTCGCAGGGCGCCCCCGATCCCGAGGGGCACACGCGCGTGGTCCACGAGCACGTGCCCGGCGGCCGGGCCGCGGCGCCCAAGCAGCCGCCCGCGCCCGCCCCGGGAGGCGACCACAGCCGGTACCCGGCGGGCCGGCCGATCACCGGATCCCTGGCCGCTCTCACCCCGTACCTGGCCGCCGCCGTGTGCACCCTGGGCATCCTCTACAACGTTCTCAACGGCCGAAGCCCCGACCACGTGGTCCTGATCACCGCCGGCTGCGTGGTGCTCGCGCTCGTCGTGCGCCAGGGCATCATGCTGCTGGACAACATCACCCTCACCCAGGAACTGGCCCGGCAGGAGAACCACTTCCGCTCCCTGGTGCAGGGCTCCAGCGACGTCATCATGATCGCCGCGCCCAACGGCATCCTCCGGTACGTCTCCCCGGCCGCCGCCGGGGTCTACGGACGCCCCGCCGAGGACCTGGTGGGCTCCGAACTGGCCAACCTGATCCACCCCGAGGACCTGGGCTGCGTGGTGCACGAGGTGCGCCGCTTCCTCGCCGCCAAACCCCAGGAGGAACCCACCACCCGCATCGAGTGCCGGTTCCGCTCCGGCGAGGGCGGCTGGCTCAACGTGGAGTCCACCGTCAACCGCCACCACGGCGGCCTCATCTTCAACAGCCGGGACGTGACCGAGAGAGTGCGGCTGCAGGCGCAGCTCCAGCACAACGCCGAGCACGACCCGCTCACCGACCTGCCCAACCGCGCCCTGTTCACCCGGCGCGTGCAGCAGGCCCTGTCCGGCCGCCGCTCCTCCGACCGGGGCCCCGCCCTCAGGAACACGGCGGTGCTCTTCATCGACCTGGACGGGTTCAAGGCCGTCAACGACACGATCGGGCACCAGGCCGGGGACGAACTGCTCGTCCAGGCCGCGCGCAGACTCCAGGACGCCGTCCGCCAGGGCGACACCGCGTCCCGGCTGGGCGGCGACGAGTTCGCGGCGCTGATCGTCGGCGACGGCACCCGTGACCGCAGTGCCCGGGAGCGGCACATCCTGGAGCTCGCCGACCGCCTCAGGGTGACCCTCTCCCAGCCGTACGCCATTGACGGCAACGATGTCCGTGTCAACGCCTCCATCGGCGTGGCCTTCGCCGAACCAGGCCTGGGCGCGGGCGAGTTGCTGCGCAACGCCGACCTGGCGATGTACCGCGCCAAGTCGGCCGGAAAAGGCCGCGTCAAGCTGTACAAACCGCAGATGCAGCAGGACGTCGTACGCAAGGCGGAGCTGGCCACCCGGCTGCGGGCCGCCCTGCACGACGGCGAGTTCGCGCTGCTGCACCAGCCGGTGGTGTCCCTGGAGAACGGCCGGATCGACTCGGTCTCCGCGCAGGCGCGCTGGCGCTCCTCGCAGGGGGTGCTGTTCACGCCGGCCGAGTTCCTGCGGGTCGCCGAGGACAGCGACAAGACCGCCGAGCTGGACCGCTGGATCCTCCAGGAGGCGGTCGAGCAGGCCGCCGAGCGGGCCGCGAGCGGGCTCCTGGTGCCGGTCGCCGTACGGACCTCCGCGCGGCGGCTGCTCGACCGGTCCTCGCCGCTCGGCTCCGTCGAGGCCCTGCTCACCCGGCACGGGCTGCCCTCGGGGGCGCTGATCCTGGAGCTGTCGGACACCGATCCCAGGATCCCGCTGGACGAGCTGGAGCGGCGGCTGACCGCGCTCAGCCGGCACGGTGTCCGGATCGCCCTGGACGGCTTCGGCAGCGGCTATGCGGCGATCACGGCGCTGCGGAAACTCCCCGTCGACGTGCTCAAGCTCGATCGCGGTCTGGTCGAGGGGGTGGTCGAGTCGCCCCGGCTGCACAAGATCACCAGCGGACTGCTGCGGATCGCCTGCGACCTCGGCCTGGAGTCCGTGGCCGGGGGCGTGGACCTGCCCGAGCAGGTCACGGCGCTGCGCGCGATGGGCTGCACGCACGGGATGGGCATGGCGTTCTCCGGTCCGGTGGACGAGTACCGGCTGCGCCGGGCGCTCGGTTCCGGCCACTATCCGGTCCCGCACGCACCGGCCGAGCCGGCCTTCGCGGGCGGCGGCGGAGGGGAACGCACCCTGAAGAGAGTCCCGGGGGTGTACACCAGTGGTGTGCCCGCCGTGCTCGGCGGCGGAAGTTCCCTACGCTCACATAATGAGACTCCCGTCCCACCCACTTGACACGTGGTGCGCGTCGGAGGGAGGGTCAGTCCCATGCGCACCCGAATTCTCGTACTTGGACAGCGCGTCGGCTGAACTGGGACCCACTGGACATGGCTCCGGAAACCCCAGCGACCACACCGGCGCGCTCCCCTCGCTTGCCTTCTGGCACGAGGGGTTTTTTGTTGCACCAGCACCATCCGTACGGCAGCGAAAATCCGTACGAACCTCGCGAAAACCCTCAGCATCGAGAAGAGAATGCCGATGACCGAGCAGAGCGCCGCGGCCCACCATCCGCAGCCGCGGCCCCGTTCCGGAGGACAGCAGTCCGCCCCCGTCGAGCACGTCACGGGTGCGAAGTCCCTCATCCGCTCGCTTGAGGAGGTCGGCGCTGACACGGTATTCGGCATCCCCGGCGGCGCGATCCTGCCGGCCTACGACCCGCTGATGGACTCCACCCGGGTGCGCCACGTCCTGTGCCGGCACGAGCAGGGCGCCGGACACGCGGCCACCGGCTACGCGCAGGCCACCGGCAAGGTCGGCGTCTGCATGGCGACCAGCGGGCCGGGCGCGACGAACCTGGTGACGCCGATCGCGGACGCGCACATGGACTCGGTGCCGCTCGTGGCGATCACCGGGCAGGTCGCGTCCTCCTCGATCGGCACGGACGCCTTCCAGGAGGCGGACATCGTCGGCATCACCATGCCGATCACCAAGCACAACTTCCTGGTCACCAAGGCCGAGGACATCCCCCGGGTGATCGCGCAGGCGTTCCACATCGCCTCCACCGGCCGCCCCGGCCCGGTCCTGGTCGACATCGCCAAGGACGCCCTCCAGGCGAAGACCACCTTCTCCTGGCCGCCGGTCATGGACCTGCCCGGCTACCGTCCGGTGACCAAGCCGCACGCCAAGCAGATCCGCGAGGCCGCCAAGCTGATCACCTCCGCGAAGCGGCCCGTCCTCTACGTCGGTGGCGGCGTCATCAAGTCGCACGCCACCGCCGAGCTCAAGGTCCTCGCCGAGCTCACCGGAGCGCCCGTCACCACCACCCTGATGGCGCTCGGCGCGTTCCCCGACAGCCACCCGCTGCACGTGGGAATGCCGGGCATGCACGGTGCGGTCACCGCCGTCACCGCGCTGCAGAAGGCCGACCTGATCGTCGCCCTCGGAGCCCGCTTCGACGACCGCGTCACCGGCAAGCTGGACAGCTTCGCCCCGTACGCGAAGATCGTCCACGCCGACATCGACCCCGCGGAGATCGGCAAGAACCGCGCCGCCGACGTGCCGATCGTGGGCGACGCCCGCGAGGTCATCGCCGACCTGATCCAGGCGGTGCAGAAAGAGCACGGCGAAGGCCACCGGGGCGACTACACCGCCTGGTGGAAGGACCTCAACCGCTGGCGCGAGACGTACCCGCTGGGCTACGACCTGCCCGACAACGGTTCGCTCTCGCCGCAGCAGGTCATCGAGCGCATCGGGCAGCTCGCCCCGGAGGGCACGATCTTCGCGGCGGGCGTCGGCCAGCACCAGATGTGGGCCGCGCACTACGTGCAGTACGAGAAGCCCGCCACCTGGCTGAACTCCGGCGGCGCCGGAACCATGGGCTACGCGGTCCCGGCCGCCATGGGCGCCAAGGCCGGCGCCCCCGGCCAGACGGTCTGGGCGATCGACGGCGACGGCTGCTTCCAGATGACCAACCAGGAACTGACCACCTGCGCCCTGAACAACATCCCCATCAAGGTCGCCATCATCAACAACGGCGCCCTTGGGATGGTCCGCCAGTGGCAGACCCTCTTCTACAACCAGCGGTACTCCAACACGGTGCTGCACTCCGGGCCCGACGACGTCAACCCGGACGCCCGCGGCACCCGGGTCCCCGACTTCGTCAAGCTGTCGGAGGCCATGGGCTGCTACTCCATCCGCTGCGAGTCCCCGGACGACCTCGACAAGGTCATCGAAGAGGCGAACTCCATCAACGACCGCCCCGTCGTCGTCGACTTCATCGTCCACGAGGACGCCATGGTGTGGCCGATGGTCGCCGCCGGCACCTCCAACGACGAGATCATGGCCGCCCGGGACGTCCGCCCCGACTTCGGCGACAACGAAGACGACTGAGCGAGAGACGTAAGAGAGAGACGCAGAAAAATGTCCAAGCACACGCTCTCCGTCCTGGTGGAGAACAAGCCGGGCATCCTCGCCCGGATCGCCGCCCTGTTCTCCCGCCGTGGCTTCAACATCGACTCGCTCGCCGTCGGGGTCACCGAGCACGCCGACATCTCCCGCATCACGATCGTGGTGAGCGTCGACGCCCTGCCGCTGGAGCAGGTCACCAAACAGCTCAACAAGCTCGTCGAGGTCCTCAAGATCGTCGAACTGGAGCCGGGTTCGGCCGTTCAGCGGGAACTCGTTCTGGTGAAGGTGCGCGCCGACAACGAGACGCGCTCCCAGATCGTCGAGATCGTCCAGCTGTTCCGCGCCAAGACGGTCGACGTCTCCCCGGAGGCCGTCACTATCGAGGCGACCGGCAGCAGCGAGAAGCTGACCGCCATGCTCAAGATGCTGGAGCCCTTCGGTATCAAGGAACTCGTGCAGTCCGGCACGATCGCGATCGGGCGCGGCGCCCGCTCGATCACCGACCGGTCCCTGCGCGCCCTCGACCGATCTGCGTAAGGCTTGAGCCAGGCTGACACGGGCGGCCGACCGACCTTCCCGGCGCGCCGGCCGCCCGTATGCCGAGACCCCGAGACTTCCCTTCCGCCCGCCGTCATACGGTGGGACGCAACACCTGCACACCAAGGAGAGAACCCAAAGTGGCCGAGCTGTTCTACGACGCCGACGCCGACCTGTCCATCATCCAGGGCCGCAAGGTCGCGGTCATCGGTTACGGCAGCCAGGGCCACGCCCACGCGCTGTCGCTGCGCGACTCGGGTGTCGACGTGCGTGTCGGTCTGCACGAGGGCTCCAAGTCCAAGGCGAAGGCCGAGGAGCAGGGCCTGCGTGTGGTGACCCCGTCGGAGGCCGCCGCCGAGGCCGACGTCATCATGATCCTCGTCCCGGACCCGATCCAGGCCCAGGTCTACGAGGAGTCCATCGCCCCGAACCTGAACGACGGCGACGCCCTGTTCTTCGGCCACGGCCTGAACATCCGCTACGGCTTCATCAAGCCCCCGGCCGGCGTCGACGTCTGCATGGTCGCCCCCAAGGGTCCGGGCCACCTGGTGCGCCGCCAGTACGAGGAGGGCCGCGGCGTGCCCTGCATCGTGGCCGTCGAGCAGGACGCCACGGGCAACGGCTTCGCGCTGGCCCTGTCCTACGCCAAGGGCATCGGCGGCACCCGCGCCGGCGTCATCAAGACGACCTTCACCGAGGAGACCGAGACCGACCTGTTCGGTGAGCAGGCCGTCCTGTGCGGTGGCACCTCCGCCCTGGTCAAGGCCGGCTTCGAGACCCTGGTCGAGGCGGGCTACCAGCCGGAGATCGCCTACTTCGAGTGCCTGCACGAGCTGAAGCTGATCGTCGACCTGATGTACGAGGGCGGCCTGGAGAAGATGCGCTGGTCGGTCTCCGAGACCGCCGAGTGGGGCGACTACGTCACCGGCCCGCGGATCATCACCGACGCCACCAAGGCCGAGATGAAGAAGGTCCTCGCCGAGATCCAGGACGGCACCTTCGCCCAGAACTGGATGGACGAGTACCACGGCGGCCTGAAGAAGTACAACGAGTACAAGAAGCAGGACTCCGAGCACCTGCTGGAGACCACCGGCAAGCAGCTGCGCAAGCTGATGTCCTGGGTGAACGAAGACGCGTGAGCCAGGTGACAGGGCCGGGGTGAGCGCCCCGGCCCTGTTGTCCGTCCCGTCGACTCCCAGACGGGTGATCCTTCCGCAGAGGCGCAGGACGACCGGCACCACGCCACTACACTGCCGTACTACATACGCGTCAGGCCCACAGCGTCGTGCGTCTCCACGCGGCCAGTACCCCTCCACCGCCAGCGGCCGTCGGGACGGCCGTCCGCATTGGACCTGTGAGGACTCACGTGAGCTCGAAACCTGTCGTACTCATCGCTGAAGAGCTGTCGCCCGCCACCGTCGACGCGCTGGGCCCGGACTTCGAGATCCGGCACACCAACGGAGCAGACCGAGCCGAACTGCTCCCCGCCATCGCCGACGTGGACGCGATCCTGATCCGCTCCGCCACCAAGGTCGACGCCGAGGCCATCGCCGCCGCCAAGAAGCTGAAGGTCGTCGCACGAGCCGGCGTCGGCCTGGACAACGTCGACGTCTCCGCCGCCACCAAGGCCGGCGTGATGGTCGTCAACGCCCCGACCTCGAACATCGTGACCGCCGCCGAACTGGCCTGCGGTCTGCTCATCTCCAGCGCCCGCCACATCCCGCAGGCCAACTCCGCGCTGAAGAACGGCGAGTGGAAGCGCAGCAAGTACACCGGCGTCGAGCTCGCCGAGAAGACCCTCGGCGTCGTCGGCCTCGGCCGCATCGGCGCCCTGGTGGCGCAGCGGATGTCCGCCTTCGGCATGAAGGTCGTCGCGTACGACCCCTACATCCAGCCCGCCCGCGCCGCCCAGATGGGCGTCAAGGTGCTGTCGCTGGACGAGCTGCTCGAGGTCGCCGACTTCATCACCGTGCACCTGCCGAAGACCCCCGAGACGGTCGGTCTGATCGGCGACGAGGCGCTGCGCAAGGTCAAGCCGTCGGTCCGGATCGTCAACGCCGCGCGCGGTGGCATCGTCGACGAGGAGGCGCTGTACGCGGCGCTCAAGGAGGGCCGGGTCGCCGGCGCCGGCCTCGACGTCTACGCCAAGGAGCCGTGCACCGACTCCCCGCTCTTCGAGCTCGACCAGGTCGTCTGCACCCCGCACCTCGGCGCCTCCACCGACGAGGCGCAGGAGAAGGCGGGCATCGCGGTCGCCAAGTCCGTCCGCCTCGCCCTCGCCGGTGAGCTGGTCCCGGACGCGGTGAACGTCCAGGGCGGTGTCATCGCCGAGGACGTCAAGCCGGGCCTGCCCCTCGCCGAGCGCCTCGGCCGCATCTTCACCGCACTCGCCGGTGAGGTCGCGGTCCGCCTCGACGTCGAGGTCTACGGCGAGATCACCCAGCACGACGTGAAGGTGCTGGAGCTGTCGGCGCTCAAGGGCGTCTTCGAGGACGTCGTCGACGAGACGGTGTCGTACGTCAACGCGCCGCTGTTCGCCCAGGAGCGCGGGGTCGAGGTGCGGCTCACGACCAGCTCGGAGTCGGCCGACCACCGCAACGTCGTGACCGTGCGCGGCACCCTCGGCAGCGGCGAGGAGATCGCGGTCTCCGGCACGCTGGCAGGCCCGAAGAACGTGCAGAAGATCGTCGCGGTCGGCGAGTACGACGTCGACCTCGCGATCGCCGATCACCTGCTGGTGCTGCGGTACGAGGACCGGCCGGGTGTCGTCGGCACCGTCGGCCGCATCCTCGGGGAGGCCGGCATCAACATCGCCGGTATGCAGGTCGCCCGTGCGGCGGCCGGCGGCGAGGCGCTGGCTGTGCTCACCGTCGACGACACGGTGGCCTCCGGCGTGCTGGCCGAGGTGGAGGCGGAGATCGGGGCGACGTCGGCTCGTTCGGTGAACCTGGTCTGATTTTTTGCCCGCCCGCCCACCCGACTCGGTGGGCTGGAAGGCTCGCGTCATGTCCTCAAACGCCGGACCGGCGGGGGGGATCAGAAAGGAAG
>NZ_JBFAXI010000074.1:0-41971 GCF_040680735.1 Streptomyces sp. NPDC051987
GGCATACCGCAGGGATCATGAGACGTCAGCCCCTACGACACCACGCTTTGAAGGTCAGTAACGGGCCCGCGATCATGGGGGCGGGCTGTACAACGCCCGCGAGTCAGTAAGCGACCGCAGGCATCGCGCGCTGGGGGCCCATGACCACGGCCGCACTCGTCCGATGGCACGAGATCACGACGGCGAACGGGCTTGGCCTGGTCAAACTGCTACAGCGGATGCACGCGGACTGGACTGCCGCCGTCCCTGGCGTGCTGCGGGTTGGTGCGCCATGGTCCCGACCGGCGACCTGCTCGACCTCTTCCCCCTCGGGGCGCCGTCTCGACTCACTCCACCTTTCAACCTGAGCTCGAACCTCGAGCGATCAACGAAAGGCCCGAATCAGGCGACAACCCAGGAGGCCGTTTCCTCCAGCCCAGGAGCGTCGGGACTCGGTGTAAGAGCTGCTCTCCGGCCGCCTCGTCCCCCCGGTCCGCGCGCCGGATGATGTCGCCGAGTGCGTGCAGGTGACGAATCGCTCGCAGGACGGGCAACTCATCCCACTGCCGGATGTCGTATCCATGCCGACCCCTTGGGCGGTGTTGGCCAGGCCGATCTCGCGAGGGCTGAACGCTGCCTCGTCCCAGTCGCCGAGCCGCACGCCGTCGCCACGCCAGAGCGTGTTTCCGGGATAGGCGTCGCCGTGGATGTGACCCTGGCACGTGGACTCCGCCATCCACCTGACCGGGATACGCCGACGCCCCGCGCCCGGTGCGGATCCGGACGCGGGGCGTCAGCGCATCGTGCGTCAGCGATCGGCGGCGTGCGAGAGGAAGGCTGCCCACTGCTCGGCACCGAAGGCGAGCTGGGGGCCCTGCGCGCGCTTCGAGTCCCGTACGTGGATGGTCCTGCGGGCGAAGGCGACCTCCACGCACTCCGGGCCGTCGTTCGTGCTGTAGCTGCTCTTGAACCACTCCAGCGCGGAACCCTTCCCCGTCGAGGGGTTGGTCATCATGTCTCTCCCAGCGCTTTCTCGATGAAGGCCAGCGACTCACGGGGCGTGAGGGCCTGGGCCCGGATGATGCCATAGCGGATCTCGTGGATCTGGACCTCCTTGGGATGGGAGATCAGCCGACTGGTGAGCTGGACCTCGTTGTGTCCCACGGTGTCCCCTTCCTTGAGCCGGAGCAGCTGAAGCGACCCCGCAAGGCCGGCGTGGTCCTCGCGATCCGTAGGCATCACCTGGATCTCCACGTTCCGCCGCCGACCGACCTCCAACAGGCGTTCGAGCTGCTTCCGCATCACCATTCTGCCCCCGAGCGGGCGGCGCAGTGTCACCTCTTCCTGGACGAAACTGAAGACGGGAGCGGGCTGCCGGTCGAAGATCTCCTGCCGTGCCAATCGAGCGGCGACAAGGCGCTCGACCTCCTCCTCGGTGAAGGGCGGGCGCCGCATCCCGTACAACGCCCTCGCGTACTCCGGCGTCTGCAACAGGCCGTGGACGACAGAGTTGGCGTAGGCACACAGCTCGGCCGCCTCCCCCTCCAACTTCGCCAGATCCCGAACCTTCTTCGGATACCTGGCCTCCTCCACGTCCTTCTTCAAGCCGGCGATCAACCCGCCCGCGTCCAGCACTCCATCGGCCGCCTCCAGAAACGTCGGACTCGGCGCCCGCCGCCCCCGCTCCACCGAGGACACCTGTTCCTCGCTGTACCCGATGGCAGCCCCCAACTCGGCCTGCCGGAGCCCCTTCCGCTCGCGGCACGTCTTGACAACGCGCCCCACCGTCCGCAGTACCGCCGCCGACTCCTCGTCATCGGCCCCGTACGGCTCCATCCCGTCCCCGCCCTGCGGTTCAAGTCCCGTCACGCCCACGTCCGGACACCTCCACGTGCCGCCCGTACTCAACTCCCGCCGACCGACGACGTAACGCCACCCCGCCCGGACGGAGCCGGACAGCACCCGGACAGTGACGCCACGTACCGCTGTCGTCACTGGTCAGCGTAGAGTCGCGCGACCACGCTGAGTGACATGAACGCCGATATTGCCCCCACGACGGCCCCGCAGGCCGCCCCCGCCCGCCAGTTCGTGATCCGTCTCTCGGCCACACCCAGAGGCGCCCGCCTCGCCCGGCACCTGACCGCCGAGCAACTCCACACCTGGGGCTGGCCCTACGGCACCGACGCCAACCACACCGCGACCCTCCTGGTGGCCGAACTCGCCGCGAACGCCGCCCAGCACGGCCGGGCACGCGGCCGTGACTTCCGCCTGCGCCTCACTCTCCACCCGGACCTGGCACTCCGTATCGAGGTCACCGATGCTCGCCCAGACCGTCGCCCACCCGTCCCCGGCGACCTCCCGGCGCCTTCCCCGGAGTCGGACTCCGGCCGAGGCCTCGTCCTCGTCGAGGCCCTGTCCACCCACTGGGGAACGACCGGCAACGACCCGTACACCAAGACGGTCTGGTGCGAAGTCGCTCTCGGGTGACCTCCGCTGCCCTCGCGACGCACACGGCCCTCAGGGCCCATCGGTGATCATCACGGATCTCGCGACGTTCGCGTTCGAGGAGGGGCTCGCAGCGCTCAGGTCCCGACACCCCGGCGTCGATGCGTCGACCGTGACGGCTGCGACGGGGTGCCCATCGACCCGGCGAAAGCAGTCGAAAAGACACCTCGGCCCACGCGCGGAGAGCTCGATCTGCTTCGCACCGTGATCGACCCGTCCGGTCTCGTCCTTCGACCCATGGCGCGGTGACTCTGAAAGATCGCGCGGGCTCCGTGCCCTGCGTCCGCCGGCTTGGCTGATCAGAGGGCAGCGCACAGCGCTTGCTCGGTCTCGATGAGCCGCCATCGTCGTCCAAACAAGGATCTTGCCCGGGTCGGGTCGTGCACCGCCGTGGGCCGCCGCCACCGGCCCAACGCGACTGACAGCGCACGGTTCCAGTCCCGCGCACGGTCCAGCCCCCAGACGCCGCACGGCCTCGGCAAGGACCACCGCACCGGCGTGCGAAACCACCGCCGAGCCCGCCGCTTGGACCCGGACGCGCGGAGAGAACCCGGGAAGCCGCTTCACCAAGAGAGTGCTCCTCGGCTCGACCGTTTTGGAGCCTCAGCAAGTCCGGTCGTTCCAGCTTCAGGAGCACTTTCTGCGTCTACGTCACCCTCTCGTGAGCACTGCCCGCGAAAGGCCCGGGTTAGCGCTCCAGTTCGTGTCGAACTTGGGCAGGGCGTCGGGGGCGAGGTCGGCGACCGCGACACGAAGCGCGGCAGGGTGTTCGCCGCAGGGGCGAGCGGTGGCCTCAGTAGTGGTAGCGGGCCTTGAGGATCTTGACTGAGTGGTTGCTGGCGTACCTCAGGGGTGAGGACGTGACGGTGTGTTCTCGCGGCTTCGCGCCCGACCGCCCGTTCTTCGAACCGCCGAGCTGGACCGTGACCTTCACATTCCGCCCCTCCGCGCCCTCCACGGTGGGGGCGAGGCCCGGCGAGTGCATCCGTGTTGCGATTTTCGCAACTCGCTCGTACGGTGAACGCATGGGCGATGCTGTGACGGACCGGGTGCGGAAAGTGATGGGTGCGGCTTCGGTCAGCCAGGCGGTGTTCGCCGAGAGCATCGGGCTGGCTCCCGACAAGCTGTCGAAGTCGCTGAGCGGGGTCCGCAGGTTCACGTCTCTCGATCTCGCCCGGATCGCGGACTTCGGCGGCACCACGGTCGACTGGCTGCTGACCGGCCGGGAACCGGTGCGGCCCACCGTCGCGGCCCGCACCAGTGCGCCGGTGGTCGACGACCAGGGCCGCGGCAGGCTCAAGGACCTGGTCGAAAGGTTCGTCACCGCACACGAGGTACTGGACCTCCTGGGCCTGGCGCCTGAACTGCCGGAGCTGCCCTCCGTCCGTCCGGACCTCAAGCGATACGTCGACCAGGGCGTGGCCCTCGCGGACGACGCACTCGCCCGCCTCGCCGCCGCCGGTACGCCGGCGATCGAAGGCCTGGACACCGCCGATCTCCTCCAGGCTCTGGAGCGTACGTTCGGCGTCGACGTGGCGAAGATCGGCCTGCCGGACGGAATCGACGGCGCCGCCTGGCAGGCGGACGGGTTCCGCCTCATCATGATCGCGCGAACCAAGGTGCCGACCCGCCAGCGGTTCACCCTCGCCCATGAGCTCGGACACGTTCTGGCCAGGGACGCCCAGGACCTGCTGACGGAGTCCCAGCTCTCCCCGGGGCACCAGAAGGACCTGACCGAGGTGCGGGCCAACGCGTTCGCCGCGAACCTCCTCATGCCCCGGGACGAAATCAATTCGGTGGTGCGTGAGAAGGACGTCACGGACGAACAACTCACCTCGCTGGTGGTGCGCTTCCAGGTGTCTCCCAGCGCACTCGCCGCGCGGCTCACGCAGTTGGGGCTCATCGCCCCGGAGACGGCGGCCAGGCTGCGCGGCCTCACGACCCAGGCCTGCCACTGGCTGACCGGCCAGAGCGACCTCCTGGAGGCCCGCACCACCTGGGCGCAGACCAACCGACTGCCCTTCCGCCCGGCTCAGTTGCTGTACGAGGCCTACCTCGCGGGGGACACCACCCTGCGTCCGCTGGCCGCGTACACGGGCGTGGACGTCGACAGGATTCGTGAGGCCCTCGAACCTGAACCTGCACCGCAGGAGGGCGCGTCCAGCGGTACCGACCTGGACGAAGGGGACCTGGTCTACCAGCCATGACGCGTCACTGCTGGTTCCCCGACAACACCGTGCTGTGCAATTTCGCCGCCGTCGACCGTCTGAATCTGCTGGAGAAGGTGCTCGACGGCCGCGGTCGTTGGACACAGGCGGTCGCCGCCGAGGCCCAGCAGTCGACGCGGTACTGGCCGAAACTGGGTCAGGTGACGGCCGGTGGCTGGCTGGGCGAGCCCATCGAGATCGACGACCCTGCCGAGATCGCCGCGGTGGACCGGATCCGCCGTGTCGTCTTCGGCGGTTCCTCGTCCCGGCCGCTGCAGCACCTGGGTGAGGCGGAGACGCTGGTGGTCATCGAGCATCGCGATGGATTCGCGAGTTCTGTGTGGATCACTGATGACGGCGAAGCGGGCGACTACGCGCGCCGGAAGGGCATCACGGTCAAGGACACCGTCGGCGTCATGCGCGAAGCCGTCGTGGAGGGTCTGGTCCTGGCCGACGCGGGCCACGCCCTCCTCACGGGGATGCAGCAGGCAGGGCGCCACCTGCGAGGCGTCCCGCGCCGGTCGGAGGGCCTGTTGCGCTGACGGGGGAGGCGGGCCCGGCCCCGGTCCGGGGCGGCTGAGCGGATCGTCGGCGTCGAGACGCCCTGCAGCCCCGAGTGCGGCGTGCGGAAGTTCGGCGGACGGCTACCCGTCCTGGCCGGCTACCCGTCCTGGCCGGCTACCCGTCCTGGGCCGGCTACCCGTCCTGGGCCGGCTACCCGTCCTGGGCCGGCTACCCGTCCTGGGCCGGCCGCCCGTCCCGGTCCGTGCGGATCCGGGGGCACCGGCCGGTCATCGGCCGTGCGGGTTCCGGTGACGACCGTGCAGTACATGTCGTCGTCCGTGGACACGCGGGGGACCAGGCCGTGGTCCGCCATCGCCCGCGCGGTGAGGGGCGCCTGCTCCTCGCTCGTCTCGATCAGCAGGCTGCCGCCCGGCGCCAGCCACGCCCGTGCCCCGGCGGCCACCCGGCGGTGCACCTCGACACCGTCGGCGCCGCCGTCCAGCGTGTGCCGGGGCTCGTGGTCACGTGCCTCGGGCGGCATCATCGCGATCTCGTCCGTCGGCACGTACGGGGCGTTGACGGTCAGGACGTCCACGCGGCCGCGCAGCGAGGCGGGCAGCGCGTCGTAGAGGTCGCCCTCGTACACATGGGCGTCGAGGCCGACGTTCAGCCGGGCGCAGCCGACCGCGTTCGGGTCGATGTCGGCGCACGACAGCTCGATCCCGGGGACCCGCGCGGCGACGGCGGCGCCGATCGCCCCGGTTCCGCAGCACAGGTCGACGACGACCGAGCCCGGCCGGGCCGACTGTGCCGCCAGGTCGACCAGGAACCGGGTGCGCTGCCGCGGGACGAACACCCCCGCGGTCACCCGGATCCGCAGGCCGCAGAACTCGGCCCAGCCGAGGATGACCTCCAGCGGCTCGCCGGCCACTCTGCGGTGCACCAGTGCGTCCAGCTCGACAGGTGTCGCGGCGGCGTCGAGGAGCAGCGCCGCCTCCTCCTCCGCGAACACGCATCCGGCACCTCGCAGGGCGGCCACCGTGCGCGACAGCACCTCATCGGCGGGAAGGATCGACATCGAGGCCTTTCGGGAGAAGACGCCGGCCGGCGGCCGCGAACGCGTCACGTGCCGTCAGGCCGGGAGCGTGCCGCGTATCGACGTGCGGTGACCAGCGGGCGGGCAGCTTAGCAGGAGAGGCCGACGGCCTTCCTGGGCAGGGAAGTCGGCGCCGACCGCGGGCCCGCGGCCCCGGGGGCACCCCGACCACGACAGCCCGGAGCTGCCGGCCGGCACCCGCGTCCAGGACGGCATCCGTGGAGCGGGAGGAGGGCGGCGATCGGGGGAGGGGCGTGCGGGGTCAGACCGATCCGAGCAGGCCGTTGAGGATGCCCTTCTCGGCCAGGTAGAAGAGGAGACCGCCCGCGGGGGCGAGCACGGCGCACAGCCAGTAGCGGTGCGTCCCGGCACGCGCCAGGAAGACGGTCAGGAGCGCGGTGAGCAGCGCGCCGGCGGACAGGAAGACGGCCGCGTCCTTCCAGTAGGCGAGTCCCAGCCCGAGCCAGAGTCCCTCGCCCAGCACCACCATCGGGGTGACCGCGCCGGCCACCGCGCGCAGATCCCCCCGCCCCCGCCGCACCGTCCACCCGGCCCAGCCCAGCAGGGGTCCTCCCGCCAGCCCCGCCAGCGACCACACGGCGGCGCCGCCGAGCCCTCCGCTCCCGAAGGTGCCGCCGAGCGCCGATGCCGTGTAGTAGCCGCCGCAGGTGGCCAGCATCATCAACGCACCGGCCCCGACGGCGAGTCGGCGACCCCCGATCAGCGCACCGGCCAGGGCGGTCCAGATGATCCAGGTGGAGATTGAGTTGGTCGCCCGGTCCAGCAGGGGCGTCGTCCCGTGCACGGCGTACGTCGCCCAGCCGAGCAGCAGACCGAAGGCGGTGGCCGCGGGGAGAACGGTGACGGGCGCGTCGCGACGGAACGCGGTAACGGAAGCCATGAGGCAGGACTATACATGGCGTGTATACGCATGGTGTATACATGGCATGTGTAGCGGGGGGGGAGGGGTGGTCGGGGACGGCGCTCGGCGGTCCGCGGTGCTCCCGGTACGGCGGTGGCGGCGTCGTACCGGGAGGTGCTGGTCAGCGGTGAACCGCCGGGTTCCTGTGGGTGGCCGTCACCCCGTCGCCGGGCTCGGTGAGGCCGTGCTGTTCGGCGGCGGAGTGAGGACGACCGGTGGCTGGCCCGCGACGGCGGGCGGTGGGGTCAGGTTCTGGGCCGGGACGTTGGGCGAGGTGGTTTCCTGGACGAGGACCTGGCCGAAGTCGACCAGGCCGGTCTTCTCCACCGCGGAGATGTGGTCCAGGACGGTGCTGTTGACCTGGTCGGCCAGCGCCCGGACCAGTGAGTTCCTGGTGGTGGTGCGGACAGCGGCGACCGTGGTGAGGAACTGGCCGTTCGTCGTGCGCACGGTCGTGGCCAGGTCCGTGTCGAACTGCTTGCCGGTTTCCGCGTTCAGCCGGGACGCGAAGCTCTGCTGCTGCGGCGACGGCTGGTTGGGCAGGTCGATGCCCAACTGTCCGGCGGCCGTGCGGCAGGCGGCGTCCAACGCGGCGTCCCCGGCCACCAGTTGCTCTCCGACGGCCCTGACCGCCTTCGTCGTCCCCTTCTTCAGCGCCGTCTGGCCGACGGGGTACTCCCACAGCCCGGCCGCGCGCACCTCGACCACGAAATCCCGGTCCGCTTCTGTCAACGGCCCGGTCGCCGGGGTGGCGATGACCCGCGAGGGCGCGCTGCTGACCTTCTGCACTCCGAGCATGGAGGGGTAGAGGAGGGAGCCGAGGGTGAAGCTGAGCGCACCACCCACAAGGAGAGATCCCGCCGCCTTCCGTGAAACGAGCACTGTGTCTCCTGATCCGGTAATTCGGATCCCGCACGCACGGACATACGGATGCGACGGTCCGCAGAACCTTTTGGGCTCGTCATGAATGGGTAAAGCGACCGGCCCGGCGCCGCGAAGAGGGGCCGTTCGGCCCTATCGGCGGCCAGGGAAGGGACTGTTGGCCCTATCGGGACGGGGTACCGCTCGGTCGATCATGGTGCGGCGTCCGGGAAGGGCCAGGTCCAATCCCGCACTTATGGTCCTTCCCGGCGCGTCCACGACACCACGTGAGTCGACGACAACGACTGAGTCGATGACACCGAGGGAGGGGAGGGGCGCCGTTCGGGTGACGGTGTGCTGACGTCGGTGGTCTCGGCCGGGCGGAGTCGCGCCCGGAGTCATCCCCGGGCCGTGGTCGCCGCTCCTCTCGCAGGATGCTGGTGCCCGCGGGACAGCCGGGCCCGGACGGGGCCCCTGGGCCACGATGGACCGCCCCATCGCGCACAACCTTCGGCCGGGCCGCCGGTCTGAACAGACACAACACACGAACGCGAGCTACCGGGGGGTAGTCATGCGACGGACAGGTACTGCGCTGGCCGCGATGATCCTTGCGGGCGGCGGTCTGCTGGCCGGTACGGTCCCGGCGGTCGCCGCGCCGACGGCCGTCAACTGCGCCGTGACGTGGGGAAGCCTGGACAAGGCCGGTGACTCCGCCGCCGGCAGGCGGCTGACCGACGTGCGGACCGGACAGCACGAGTGCTACGACCGGCTGGTCTTCGACGCCCAGGGCACCTCGGCCGCCGCGATCGGCTACAGCGTCCGCTACGTCGACGTCCTGCACCAGGACCCGTCCGACGCCGTGGTGCCGATCAAGGGCGGAGCCATTCTGGAGATCATGCTCTTCGCGCCGCGCTACGACCCCGCGACCGGCAAGCCCTACCCGCCGCTGCCGGCCGTCGACGTCACCGGGTACCGGACGTTCCGGGAGTTCAAGGTCACCGGTGGGTCCGAGGGCTACACCCAGGCGGGACTGGGCGTGCGCGCCCGGCTGCCGTTCCGGGTCTTCCAGACGGCCAACCATCTCGTGGTGGACGTGGCCCACACCTGGTGACGAGCGGCTTGCCTGGTGCGGGGTGACCTGCGCGGCGTGACCGCGTATGTCGTGACCGGTGCGTTGTGACCGCGTGCGGCCGGGGCGCACAGCGGTCACGGGGCCTGCGCTCGGTCACGGCTCCGAGAGGACGAGCTGGTCGGCCAGGCGCTGTGCCTGGCTCAGCAGGGTGCCGTAGGTGGCGACCTCGTCGGGGTCGGCGGGCCGGGACCTGGTCAGCTGGCGGCGCAGTTCGTCGAGCGCGCGGTGCAGGCCGTCGACGGCGTGGCGCAGCCGCTCGTCGCCCCGGTCGCGGAAACGGCTGTCGTGGTACAGCTGGAGCGCCTCGGCGGTCTGACGGAGGAAGGCCGCGTAACGGCGGGCGAGAGCGGGCTGTGGCCGGGCGGCCCTGCGGTCACCGGCCGAGGCCTCCAGGACGGTGCGGGTGACGCCGACGGTGTGCACGGCGGCGTAGTCCAGGACCACCACCGCGTCGTCGTAGTCCCTGCCGGGTGCGGCGGCCGCGCGGGTGCGGCGGCGCGGGTTGGCGCGCAGGCTCTCCCGGCTGTCGCCGAGCGCGGCACGGGCCTGGTCGACCAGCCGGTGCAGGCGCAGGGCACGTTCGTGCCAGGTGCCGGCCTTGTCGGCGTCCCACCGGCCCTCGGCCAGCCCGTCGGCCACGGCGTCGAGGATGCCGTGCGCCTCGCGGGTGGCGTCCCGCAGGGCCGCCCGGACGTCCCGCAGGTACACCGGCGGACGGATCAGCGCGTTGACGGCGACGCCGACCGCCGCGCCGAAGACGGCTTCGGTGACACGTGCGGCGGCGGTGGAGATGCCGACGTTTCCACCGGTGAGCACGAACAGGGCGCCGGTGGCCGCGTAGATGCCCTGACTGCCCAGCCGCTGCCAGCTGCCCAGCAGCACCACCGTGGGCAGGACGAGCGCCATCGCCAGCATGGTGTCGTGCAGCAGCAGCGCGGCCACGGTGGCCACGACCGTGCCCGCGGCGATCGCCGCGAGCTGCTGGAGCCCGTGCGCGATCGACCGGTAGACGGTCGACTCCACCAGGACGATCGCCACCCACGGCGCGACGAACGCCATGGGCGCCTGCAGCCACCAGCCGGCCAGCGCCCACGCGAGCCACGCCGCGAGCGCCGCCTTTCCCGACTGCACGACCAGGTCCCGCTCCCGGCCCGGCCCCGCCCAGGCACGCCGCACCGCCTGCCCGGCGGCACGCACCTGACGCTTCGCGGCCCGAGCCGCTGTTCCCATCCCGTGCATGCGACGGCAGGTGCCACCATGGGACCCGTCCATGCCACCGGTCCCGCCTCCCGGCCGACGCGGCGCCCGCGCCCGCCCGCCGACGTACACCGAGCGGTCACCAAAACTTCACACTTGGCGGAGGCTGACGGCGGCCGCGAGGGCAACCCGTTCGGTGTCCCCCATCGGAAGGGTGCCGTCGTGATCGCTGTCGCTGCGTCGCTGTTGCCCGTGCTGGGTCTGCTGCTGTACGGAATGGACCGCGTGGAGGACTGGCTGGGCGGCGGACCGCCGCCCGCGCGCCATGCCCGGGACCGCCACCTCCGCCTGGTCCACAGCGCCGACCGCCCCCCGACGGACCCGAACCCGGCCGACCCCGCCCCCCACCACGTCGACGCGGCCTGACCCACCGGTACGACCGGCGCTCGCTCCGACGTCTCGCCCGTCGTGCGCCGCAACCGCCCGGCGCACGACTCGGCAAGCGGTGCAGGGGCAGCGGCGAGCGATGGCCTCAGTAGGTGGTGTCGGGCCTTTCCGAGCTCAGCCAGAACAGGAAGTCCTCCCACACGGCCGGATCGAGGTGGACCCTCCTCACCCGGCCCTGTCCCGTGCGACGGCTTCCATGGGACTGGGCGTGCCCCTCGTCCTCGGCAACGTCCTCGGCCGTGTCGCCGACTTCGGCCCGGCCCAGGGCGCCTACGACGACAGCGGCGCCGTCGGTGTGTCCCGTACCTGGGTGCGTGTCGGTGGCACCGGGCGTGTCAGGACCGCCGGTTGAGACACCTGTCGGCCCGAGTCAGGTCCGTGCGACGGCACATGTGCGTAGGCTGTATCTCCGCGCGGAGCACATCGACATCCCGCGCTGAGCACATCGACGAGAGGTCCGATCGTATGTCCGAGTCACCCGGCACGGAGCTGGCGTCCGAATACAGTGCGCGGATCGCGCAGGACCTCGAACTCAACACCGAGAAACAGGACCGCCTCGCCGCCGAGATCGCCGCACTGGAGGAACAACTGCGCGCGGTGCGGGAGAACAGGGTGGTGCTGGAGCGGCTCCAGCAGGCGCTCGCCCCGCAGGCCGGCGCCCCTGCCTCCGCGTCCGGGCCCGCCGAGCCGGCTGAGGCGGGTGACGCCGTCGAGGCCGCCGTGCCGCACCAGCGGACCGAGCCCGTGCCCAACCGCCGTGCCGCCAAGCCGAAGAACCGCGCGGAGACGAAGCAGAGCCTCGTCGAGGCCGTGCACGCCCATCTCGCGCAGCAGTCCGAGCCGGTGTCCGCGGCCGACGTCGCCGAGGCGATCAGGGCCGGTCAGCCCGGCCGCACCATCAAGACGACGGTCATCCGCACGACCCTGGAGAACCTGGTCGCCAGAAACCGGGCCCGGCGCTCCAAGCAGGGCAGGGCGGTCTTCTACACCCTGTCGGCAGCGGAGGCACCCCACGGGTCACAGACACCGGAGGCCGAGGCCGAGGCCGAGGCCGAGGCGTAGATCCCGGCCGGGGTGTGCAGACGCCGAGACACATGTGCCGGCCTGTCTCACTCCGACGGGCCGAGCGATCGCTTCCGCACGCCCTCCAGGTGGGCCTCGAACACCCCCGCCGGGTCCGGCGTCAACGTCCGCAACGCCACCAGCGCGGTGATCACCACGTCGCACAGTTCGCCCTGGACGTCCTCCCAGGTGTGGGTGACACCCTTGCGCGGGTTCTGGCCGGTCGCGCCGATCACCGCCTGGGCGACCTCGCCGACCTCCTCCGTGAGCTTGAGCATGCGCAGCACGAGGCCGGTGTCGCCGTCGTGCGCGCGGTGGGCGTCCAGCCAGGTCCAGAGGCCCTCGATGGAGCCCCACAGGTCCGGGGCGGCGGCCGGGCCTTCCCGGGGGGCCGCGGGCGGTGGCGTGTGCTGTTTCCGTTCCGTCATGGCGGACAGCCTGCCCCACCCCGCCGTTACTCCTCGAACAGGGCCGCCTGCTCGCCCTCCTTCGCCCGCCGCACCCGCCGGTTCCGGGCGCCGATGACCATCGCCGTCGCCGCCGCCGTCGCGCCCAGGGCCGCCGGGACCATCCAGCCGCGGTCGAGGACGTGGCCGAGCGCGTGGTCCAGGGAGAGCCGGCCGGGGCCCGCGACCGCGAGGCCCGCGGCGGCCAGGCCCAGGGACGCCGCGTACTCGTAGCCGCCCTCCTGGGCGAAGAAGCCGTTCGGCTGGTGCAGGGCGGTCGCGCCCGCCATCGAGCCGGCCGCCGCGGCCCCCGCCGCCGGCGTCGCCAGGCCCAGCGCCAGCAGCGCGCCGCCACCCGCCTCGGCCAGCCCCGCCGCCAACGCGCTCTGCCGGCCGGGCGCGTACCCGACCGACTCCATGAACTGGCCCGTGCCCTCGATCCCGCCCCCGCCGAACCAGCCGAACAGCTTCTGCGCGCCGTGCGCGGCCAGTACCCCGCCGGTGCCCAGCCGGAGCAGCAGCAGGCCCACGTCACGTCGGTCGTAGCAGGTCACGAGAGAACTCCCATCGACGGCAACGGATCACGGGTCTCCACCGTCGCACCCGGCACACCCGGTCGGCCCGTCCTCGCCGCCGTTCGGGTGGCGGGCGGGTGGCGGGGCGCCCGGACCGGTGTGACGCTGACTGCCATGACGATCAAGACAGCCAAGCTCAGGGATCCGGCCGTCCGGGCCTTCGTCACCGCCGTCAACGGCAACGACCGCGAGCGTCTGCGCGATCTCCTCACGCCGGACGCGACCATGGCGGACGACGGCTCCGACCGGAACCTGGACGACTGGATCGACCGGGAGATCTTCTCCTCCAACGGCCACATCGACGTCGACAACGAGTCCAACGGCGGCCGTTCCCTGCTCGCCCACTACCGCAACGACACCTGGGGCGAGATGGTCACCCGCTGGGACTTCACGGTCGAGGACGACGGCCGCATCTCCCGCTTCGAGACCGGGCAGGCGTGACAGCGACGGCGCCCGGCGCCCCTCCTGTCCCGGCGCTCCTCCTGTCCCCGCAACTCCTCGTCCCGGTGACCCTTGTCTTCGTGTGCGCTTCAACTCCTAGCGTCTGAGGCATGGAAACCGACAGCACCACCAGGACCCTGGGACGTTCCGGCATCCGCGTCAGCGCGCTCGGCTTCGGCTGCTGGGCCGTCGGCGGTGAGTGGCAGGACGCCACCGGGCAGCCGCTCGGCTGGGGCAAGGTCGACGACGAGGAGTCCGTGCGGGCGATCCACCGCGCCCTCGACCTCGGCGTCACCTTCTTCGACACCGCCGACACCTACGGCGCCGGGCACAGCGAGCGGGTCCTCGGCCGCGCCCTCGGCAAGCGGCGCGACGACGTCGTCGTCGCCACCAAGTGGGGCAATGTCTTCGACGCGGAGACCCGCACCCTGACCGGCGGCGACGACTCCCCGGCGTACGTCCGCCGCGCCCTCACCGCCTCGCTGCGCCGCCTCGGCACCGACCACGTCGACCTCTACCAGCTGCACCTGTCCGACGCCGACCCGGCCCGCGCCGCCGAACTGCGCGATGTGTGCGAGGAGTTGGTCGGCGAGGGGCTGATCCGGGCCTACGGCTGGAGCACCGACGACCCGGCCCGCGCCGCCGTCTTCGCCGAGGGACCGCACTGCACGGCCGTGCAGCACACCCTCAACGTGCTGCAGGACGCCCCGCACCTCGTCACGCTGGCCGAGCAGCTGGACCTCGCGAGCATCAACCGCAGCCCGCTCGCCATGGGGTTGCTCGGCGGGCGGCGGGCGGCCGCCACCGCGGGCGACATCCGCAGCAGGCCGCCGGCCTGGCTGCCCGGGTTCGGCGACGGCGACGGCGCCGATCCGGCGTGGGTCGAGCGGGTCGAGGCCCTGCGCGAGGTCCTCACCAGCGACGGGCGGACCCTCGCCCAGGGCTCCCTCGCCTGGATCTGGGCCCGCAGCCCGCGCACGGTCCCGATCCCCGGCTTCCGGTCCGTCGCCCAGGCCGAGCAGAACGCCGGCGCGATGGCGAAGGGGCCGCTCACCGCCGGGCAGCTGGCCGACATCGACCGTCTGCTCGGGCGCTGAGCGGCCCCGGCGGGCCCGCGCGCGGAACTCAGCAGCCCTGACCGCCGCCGTACTGCTGCGGCACCTAGGGCTGGTGGCCGTACCCGGCCTCCGCCGGCTGACCGGCGTGACCGGCGGCCTGCCGCGCGTACCGCTGTCCGCCGTCCTGCTCGGTGAGGGTGATCCGGCCGGCCGTGATGGTGGCCAGGCGCGGGGCCCGGCGGGCGATGGAGGAGTCGTGGGTGACCATGACGAAGGTCAGCCCGTACTCGTGCCACAGGCCTTCGAGCAGGGCCATGATGTCGTCCCGGGTGCCCTCGTCGAGGTTGCCGGTCGGCTCGTCGGCGAGCAGCACCTTCGGCTTCTTCACCAGCGCGCGGGCGATCGCGACCCGCTGCTGCTGGCCGCCGGAGAGCTCGGCGGGGGCGTGGCCGAGCCGCTCGCCGAGCCCCACCGAGCGCAGGGCCTCGGCGGCGCGCTCGCGGCGCTCGGCCGGCTTCACGCCCAGCGGCACGAGCGCCGTCTCCACGTTCTCCTGGGCCGTCAGGGTCGGGATCAGGTTGAACGCCTGGAAGATGATGCCGATCTTCTCGGCGCGCAGCCGGGTGAGCTTGGTCTCGCTGATCCGGGCGAGGTCCTCGCCGTCGAGCTCGACGCTGCCCTCGGTCGGGCGGTCCAGGCCGCCGATCATCTGGAGCAGCGTCGACTTGCCGCCGCCGGTCGGGCCCTGGATGACGAGCTGGTCGCCGTCCTCGATGGTCAGGTCGACGCCGCGCAGCGCCTCGACCGTCTCCTTGCCCCGCGTGTAGCGCTTGGTGACTCCGGTGAGTCGGTACATGGGGTTCTCCACTGGGTGCTTCGCCGTAAGGGGTGGGGCGGGGGTCACGAGACGCTGCGCAGGGCGTCGGCCGGGCGCATCCGGGAGGCGCGCCAGCCGCCCATCGCGCCGGCGATCAGACCGCCGGTGACCGCGAGGCCGACCGCGAGTCCGATGGTGGTGAGGGAGACCGGCGCGGAGAGCGCGATCTCCAGGGTGTTCTGGGAGGCCTGCCCGCCGGGACCGCCGCCCGGACCGCCGCCCATGCCACCGCCGCCGGTGCTGCCCAGCTGGGCGGTGAGCTTCGGGCTGACCGCGGTGACCGCGTAGGCCGCGCCGACGCCGAGCGCGATGCCGAGGGCGCCGCCGATCAGGCCGTTCACGATGGACTCGCCGACCACCTGGCGGGTGACGTTGCGGGACGGCCAGCCGAGCGCCTTCAGGGTGCCGAACTCACGCACCCGGCGGGAGACGGCGGAGGAGGTCAGCAGGGCCGCCACCAGAAAGGCCGCCGCGAGGACCGCGACGGACAGCCACTTGCCGACGCTGGTCGCCAGGCTGGAGGCGGTGGAGAGGGAACCGGAGACGGTGGACGCCAGATCGGCGGAGGTGGTCACCGTCGTGCCGGAGATGTTGGCGGTGATCTCCTTCTTCACGGTGGAGATCTGCTGGGAGTCGGTGGCCTTCACATAGATCGTGGTGACCTGGTTCTTGGCGCCGGCGAGGGTCTGCGCGACCTTCAGCGGGACGAACACGTCGGTGTCGGACTCGCTGCTGTCCGGGGTCGCGATCCCGATGACGGTGACCTTGGTGCCGGAGATCTTGAAGGTCGAGCCGACCTTGTACTTCTTCTCCTTGGCGTACGACTTGCTGACCACCGCGACCTTGGCGCCGGTCTGCGCGGAGGTGAAGGTCCTGCCCGAGGTGAGCTTCATCGTGGACAGCGGGCCGAGGCCCTGGTGGGCGACGTCGACACCGACCACGGAGTAGCTGTTGACGCTGAAGTCGGCGCCGCCGCCCTGCACCTGCGGCGCGCCGCCCGAGCCGCTGCTGCTGCCGCCGCCCGGCTGCCCCTGGCCGCCGGTGCCGCCCGAGCCGCTGCTGCTACCGCTGGTGGAGGACTTCGCCTTGCCCTGGGTGAAGGAGCCGTCGACCTTGGTGACGTTGAGGGAGAGCGCTCCGACCGCGCTCTCCACGCCCTTCTGCCCGGCGACCTCGGTGACCAGGGACGACTTCAGGGCCTGACCCCCCTGCGTCTGCACCCGGTCCGAACTCTGCGTGGAACTGCTGCTGGACCTGGCGTCGAACCTGAAGTTCGGGCCGCCGGAGCTGCCCGAGGTCGGCGCGGTACGAGCCTTGGTGACCGTCATGTCGGTCCCCAGGCCGTAGAGCGACTTGAGGACCTTGTCCTGCGCCTGGGTCATGCCGGCCGACACCGAGTTGACCGTGATGACCAGCGCGATTCCGAGCGCCAGACCCAGAGCGATGACCAGGGCCGCCTTCTTCCTGCGGCCCAGCTCGCGCTTGAGATAGATGCCAAACATCCCGTTCCTCGAAGGTTCTTGGCGCCCGCTGTGGACGCGAGCTCAAGTTAGGGAGCAACCTTTGAGCCACACTGGGTAAAAGATGTGTCAGAGCTGAGAAACGGGCAGGTCTCAGCGAACTTTCATAAGACGGCACATTCATCCGCCGGGGAGTCTGCCGGGGAGGGGTCCTCCCGGCGGACCGCTGCCGGCTGCGGTGTACGGTCCCGGGATGCGTGCTTCCTCTCGGCTGACCCGGCGTGCCGTCCTCGGACTGACGGCCGCCGCTCTTCCCGTCTCGGCGGCGACCGACGCCTCGGCCGTCCCGGCCGCCACCACCGCCTCCGCCGCCACCACCGCCTCCGCCACCGTCATAGGCGGCGAACGGCTGGCCCGCGGCGGCATACAGGTGGACGGGGCCACCGGCCTGCCCAAGAAGATCACCGCCCGCGCCTGGCTGATCGCCGACTGCCACAGCGGCGAGGTGCTCGCCTCGTACAACGCGCACCGGCGGCTGGCGCCCGCCTCCACGCTGAAGATGCTGTTCGCGGACACCGTGCTGACGAAGTTCGAGCGGACCGAGCGGTACCGGGTCAAGGACTCCGACGTCTCCGACGTCCCGGCCGGCTCCAGCCTGGTCGGCATCAAGCCCGGCCTCACCTACACCGTCGAGCAGCTGTGGCAGGGCGTCTTCCTGCGCTCCGGCAACGACGCCGTGCACGTGCTCTCCCACATGAACGGCGGGATCGCGAAGACCGTCGCCGAGATGCAGGCCAAGGCGGCGGACCTGCAGGCCCTGGACACGCACGTGGTCAGCCCGGACGGCTTCGACCACCCGGGCCAGCTGTCGTCGGCGTACGACCTGACCCTCTTCGCCCGGCACGGGCTGAAGGACGACGACTTCCGCGGTTACTGCGGCACGCGGACGGCGAACTTCCCGGCGGGCGGCAAGAAGACCTTCCAGATCCAGAACACCGACCGCCTGCTCACCGGCGCCTGGGGACTCGGCGTCTACAAGGGCCTGTTCGGCGTCAAGAACGGCTACACCAGCCATGCCGGCAACACCTTCACGGGCGGTGCCACCCGGAACGGCCGCACCCTGCTGGTGACCGTGATGCACCCGGGCCCCGGCACCAACGCCGTGTACGAGCAGGCCGCCGCGTTGCTCGACTGGGGCTTCGGGAAGGGGAGTTCGGCGCGACCGGTGGGGGTGCTGGTCGATCCGCTGAGCGAGGGCGGGGCGAGCGCGAGTCCGTCGTCGCAGGGCAAGGGGGCCGCGGGGGCGGTCGGGACGGGCGCCGCGGCCGGTTCCGGGGCGTCGGGGCCGTCGCCGTGGCGGGTCGCGGAGGGCGGGGCGGTGACGCTCGCCCTGCTGGGCACCGGGGTGTGGGCGCTGCGCCGGCGCCGGCGGGCGGCCGGTGCCTCGGCCGCTCCCGCATCGGGGGACGCGCCGACCGGATCAGACGGCGTGCCGAAGGGATCGGGGGACGCGCCGGTCGACTCGGCCGACACCACGGCCGGTTGACGTCTCGCGGCAGCCGCTCCACCCACCGGTGCGTACCCGCGGTCCCAGACGCGGGTCCACCCCCACCCGGTACGGTGGAACGGCTGCCGCCTCCCCCCTGGGTGTGGTCGGCGGAATGCCAGAGCCTCAACTGTGAAGTTCTGGTGGAGGAGAGTTGAGCATAGGCCCGTTACCGGCCGCAATACCGCGGACGTCCGAATTCCGCTTGTGCAGGTTGAGGATTGTCCGACTGAACGGCGGTTCAGCCCCGGCCGACGTACGGCATCGTCGTCGCCATCACCGTCGCGAACTGCACGTTCGCCGCGAGCGGCAGCTCGGCCATGTGCCGCACGGTCCGGGCCACGTCGGCCACGTCCATCACGGGTTCCGGGGCGACCTCCCCGTTAGCCTGCAGCGCGCCGGTCCGCATTCCCGCCGTCATGTCCGTCGCCGCGTTGCCGATGTCGATCTGCCCGACCGCGATGCCGTACGGCCGCCCGTCGAGGGACAGGGACTTGGTCAGTCCGGTGAGCGCGTGCTTGGTCGCGGTGTAGGCCACCGAGCGCGGGCGGGGGGTGTGCGCCGAGACGGACCCGTTGTTGATGATCCGGCCGCCCTGCGGCTCCTGCTCCTTCATCTGCCGGAACGCGGCCTGCGCGCACAGGAACGCACCGTTGAGGTTGGTGTCCACGACATGCCGCCACGCCTCGTACGGCAGGTCCTCCACGGCCACTCCGCCGGGCCCGAACGTCCCCGCGTTGTTGAACAGCAGGTCCACCCGGCCGAACCGCTCCACGGTGGTCGCGAACAGCGCGGTCACGTCGTCGGGCCGGGACACGTCCGTCCGGACGGCGACGGCGGCGCCCTCGGGCACCAGGGCGGCCGTCTCCGCCAGCCGCTCCGGGCGCCGGCCGGCCAGGGCCACCGACCAGCCGGCCCGCAGCAGTTCCGTGGCGACGGCGCGGCCGATACCGGAGCCGGCGCCGGTGACCACGGCGATCTTCGGTTGCTTGGTGTTCATGGGGCCGCAGCGTAGGCGCTCCGCTGGGAGGGCCGTGTTCGGTGCGGGGCGTGTGGGGCGGGGGTTTTATGCCTCGCCCGGGTAGCGGACGCCTGTCAGTTCGCGCAGGGTGTCCAGGGTGCGCATGACCGCGAGGGTGCCGGCGTGCGGGACGAGGGGGGACTCCTGGTCGCCGGCGCGGACGGCGCGCATGGCCTCCTGGGCCTCGTGGCGGAAGGTGGTGCGGGGGCCGTCCTCCGGGGTGAGGGCGAACTCCTCCGGGGCGCGGCCGTCGCGGTGGAGCACGAAGCGCTCGGGGTTGAAGAAGCCGTCCGGGATGTCGATCCGGCCCTGGGAGCCGGTGACCGAAGCCGTGGTTCCGGTGCCGCCGGTGATGGAGCAGTGCAGCATTGCGAGAGCGCCGCTCTCCCAGGAGAGCAGTGCACCCGTCTGGAGATCGACGCCCTCGTCCGAGAGCACCGCTCGCGCCGACATTCCGTCCGGCTCACCGAGCAGGAGGTGGGCGAACGACACAGGGTACACCCCGAGGTCGAGCAGCGCGCCGCCGCCGAGCAGCGGGTTCCGCAGCCGGTGCGCCGGCGGGAACGGCCCCTCCAGGCCGAAGTCCGCCTGCACGGTCCGCACCTCGCCGATCGCGCCGTCCGCGACCAGTGCCGTCAGCCGCCGGATCAGCGGGTTGCAGTACATCCACATCGCCTCCATCAGGAAGCGGCCGTGCTCCTCGGCCAGTGCGACCAGTTCCCCGGCCTCGCGGAGGTTCAGCGTGAACGGCTTCTCGCACAGCACGTGCCGCCCGGCCTCCAGGCAGAGTCCGGCGGCCGCCCGGTGCGCCGAGTGCGGCGTGGCGACGTACACGATGTCGACGTCCTCGTCCCGGGCCAGCGACTCCCAGTCCCCGTACGCCCGACCGATGCCGAACCGCTCCGCGAACCCCGCCGCCGACTCCGGGGACCGCGAGGCCACCGCCACGATCTCCGCGTCGGGCAGATCGACCAGGTCCGCCGCGAACGCGGCCGCGATCCCGCCCGTCGCCAGGATCCCCCACCGCACGCTCTGCTCACCCATCCCGGCCGCCCCGCCCTCGCTCATGTGTTTCCCGGCACTCTGTACGAGCTGAGAGCATATGTGGGGGCCGTCGGTGTCCTCCAAGAGCCGCCCGGACCGCGAGACCGACGCACAGCGTGCGACCTGACACGAGAACAGACGGGGGACCCATGCCCGAGCAGCCCGCGCCGCCGACACCGGACGCGCAGGACGCGCAGGACGCGCAGGACGCACGCGTCGCGCGTGACGCGCAGGACGCCGCCGTACCCGTCGCGGACCGGCCCGCCGTGCCCGTCACCCCCGCCCTCCCCGCGGCCCGCCGGGCCGGGCTGCTGCTGGTGCTGGTCCTCGGCGGGCTCACCGCGACGCCCCCGCTGGCGATGGACATGTACCTCCCCTCCCTGCCGGAGGTCACCCGCTCCCTGCACGCCCCCGCCGCGACCGTCCAGCTCACCCTCACCGCGTGCCTCGCCGGGATGGCCGTCGGGCAGCTGGTGGTCGGCCCGATGAGCGACCGCTGGGGCCGCCGCCGCCCGCTGCTGGCCGGCCTCGCCGTGTACGTCGTCGCCACCGCCCTGTGCGCCCTCGCGCCGGACGTCTGGACCCTGGTGGCCTTCCGCCTCGCGCAGGGCCTCGCGGGCGCGGCCGGCATCGTCATCGCGCGAGCCGTCGTACGCGACCTCTACGACGGGGACGCCATGGCCCGGTTCTTCTCCACCCTGATGCTGGTCTCCGGGGTCGCCCCGGTCGTCGCCCCGCTGATCGGGGGGCAGATCCTGCGGGTGACGGACTGGCGGGGCGTGTTCGTCGTCCTCACGGTCGTCGGAGCACTGCTCTCCGCGCTCGTCTGGGTCCGGCTCCCGGAGACCCTGCCGCCGGCCGGCCGGCACGCCGGGGGCGCGGCCGCCGCCGTCCGCGCCATGCGCGCCCTCCTCGCCGACCTGCCCTTCACCGGCTACATGCTCGCGGGCGGCTTCGCCTTCGCCGCGCTGTTCGCCTACATCAGCGCCTCGCCGTTCGTGATCCAGGAGATCTACGGCGCGTCCCCGCAGACCTTCTCCCTGCTCTTCGGTGTCAACTCGGTGGGCCTGGTGATCGCCGGGCAGGTCAACGGGAAGGTGCTGGTGGGCCGGGTCAGCCTGGACAGGGTGCTGGGCGCGGGCCTGGCCGTGACCGTGCTCGCCGCGACCGCCCTGCTGCTGATGTCCGCCGGGGCCCTCGGCCCGGTGGGTCTCGCCCCGGTCGCCGCCGCCCTCTTCGTCCTGATGTCCGCGATGGGCTTCACCCTCCCCAACGCCCAGTCGCTCGCCCTGCAGCGCACCCGGCACGCCGCCGGTTCCGCGTCCGCGCTGCTCGGGACCTCCTCGTTCCTGGTCGGCGCGGTTGCCTCGCCGCTGGTCGGGATCGCCGGGGAGAGAACCGCCGTGCCCATGGCGATCGTCCAACTGGCGGGGGCACTGGTGGCGCTGGCCTGCTTCGTGGGAATGTGCCGTCCCTGGGCAGCACGGGGGAACGCCCGTGCGAGTGCGGAGGGAGCGGAGAGCTGAGCGTACCGAGACTGCGCGTCGAGACACCGGAACGGGCCGGTCTCGACCCCGCGGAACTCAGGCACCTGGTCCACGAGGTGCACGACCTCACCACCGGTGAGCGGCCCTGGGCGGCCGGGGCCGTGGTGGTCGCCGGACGCGGGCCCGTCATCGCCGTGCAGGAGGCGGCCGGCTGGGCCGTGCGCTACTCCGCGTACGACCCCGTGGCCGACGCCGGTGTCGAACTCCCGCCCGCCGCCCGGGTCCCGGCCACCGTCGACACCCCCTTCGACCTGGCCTCCCTGACCAAACTGTTCACCGCGGTCGCCGCCGTGCAGCAGCTGGAGCGCGGCACCCTCGGCATCGACGCCCGCGTCGGCGCCTACCTCCCCGACTTCCATGGGGCGGCCGCCCACGGCGTCACCGTCCGCCAGCTGCTCACCCACACCTCGGGCCTGCGCCCCGAGCTCCCGCTGTACGACTGCCCCGACGACGCGGCCCGCCTCGACCTGCTGCGCGCGGAGACGCCGAGCAGCGCTCCCGGCGCCTACCGCTACTCGGACCTCAACATGATCCTGCTCCAGCACGTCCTGGAGCGGATCACCGGCCGCCCCCTCGACGCCCTCGTCCGGGACGGCATCACCCGCCCGCTCGGCATGACCGCCACCGACTTCGGGCCCTGCCCGGGGGCGGCGGCCACCGAGGACCAGCGGCGGCCCTGGGCCAAGGCGGACCGGGGCATGCTGCGGGGCGTCGTGCACGACGAGAACGCGTGGGCGCTGGGCGGGGTGGCCGGGCACGCCGGCCTCTTCTCCACCGCCCGGGACCTGGCGATCTTCAGCAGGACCCTGCTCGCGGGCGGCGCGTACGGCCCCGCGCGCATCCTCGGCCCCGATTTCGTGGACCTGCTGCTGGCCCCGCCCGGCCTGGGTTTCCTGGTGGACCAGCCGTGGTTCATGGGCGGACTGTCGGGACGGGGCGCGGCGGGGCACACCGGGTTCACGGGGACGTGCCTGGTCCTGGACCGGGCGACGGACACGTTCCTGGTGCTGCTGGCCAACACCGTGCATCCGCGCCGCCGCCCCGGCGACAGCGCGCCGCGGGCGGCGGCGGCGGACCGCCTCGCCAGGGCTGTCCATACAATCGCCGGGTGAACCATCCCGTCCCACCGGCCGACCGGCTCCGCGCCGCCCTCGCCGACCTGCTCGACGGCCTGCCCCCGAAGCAGGCGGCCACGGCCGTCGAGCGGCTGATCACCAACTACCGCGGGGCCACCCCGACCGACGCGCCGATCCTGCGGGACCGGGCGGACGTGGTGGCGTACGCGGCGTACCGGATGCCGGCCACCTTCGAGGCGGTACGGTCCGCGCTGGCCGCGTTCGCCGACGCGGTGCCGGAGGGCTGGGCGCCGGGCAGCCATGTGGACGTCGGCGGCGGCACCGGCGCGGCGACCTGGGCGGTCGCCGACACCTGGGCGGGCGCGCGGCCGGTGACGGTCCTCGACTGGGCCGAGCCGGCGCTGGCCCTCGGCCGGGAGATCGCCGCGGGGGACCCGGCCCTGCGGGACGCGTCGTGGCAGCGCTCTCGGATCGGAGCGGCGCTCACCATCGAGAGCACTGATCTCGTCACCGTGTCGTACGTCCTGAACGAACTCGACGAGGCCGGCCGTGCCGCCCTCGTCGACGCCGCCGCGGCCGCCGCGCAGGCCGTCGTCCTGGTCGAGGCCGGCACACCGGCCGGCTACGCCCGGATCATCGAGGCCCGGGACCGCCTGATCGGCGCCGGCTTCCACGTCGCCGCGCCCTGCCCGCACAGCGCCGCCTGCCCGATCGTGCCCGGCACCGACTGGTGCCACTTCTCCGCCCGGGTCAGCCGCTCCTCCCTGCACCGCCGGGTCAAGGGCGGGTCACTGCCCTACGAGGACGAGAAGTTCAGCTACGTGGCCGCCACCCGCTTCGAGCCCGCCCCGGCACCGGCCCGGGTGGTCCGCCGCCCCCAGATCCGCAAGGGCCAGGTCCTGCTCGACCTGTGCGAGCCCGACGGGGAGCTGCGCCGGACGACGGTCACCAAGCGCCACGGCGACCGGTACAAGGCGGCCCGGGACGCGGACTGGGGAGACTCCTGGCCCCCGCGGTGACGAAGTTCCCGAACACCCCGCTTCGCACCCGGACGGGACGATGAGGCATCCTGGCCGGACCAGAGCGAGGCGAGGCGATAGATGAGCGCGACGTTCGGCGGCCCCAGCGGCCGGCAGGGCAGACTCTCCCGGTGGCTGCGCGGACGCCGCCCGAAGGAGGCGGCCGCCGAGGACCAGGGCCGCACGGCCCTGCTGCTCGCCGCCGCCGAGGCGGGCCTCCCGCTGGCCCCGGCCGCCCACCCGGCCCCCGGCTACGGCTGCTCGTGCGACCGCGTCGGCTGTCCCACCCCGGCCCGGCACCCGGTGTCCTTCGCGTGGCAGACGCAGTCCACCACCGACCGCGCCCAGATCGAGCGCTGGGCCCGGCACCAGCCGCAGGCCAACTTCATCACGGCGACCGGCCTGACCCACGACGTCCTGGACGTGCCCGTGGAGGCCGGCCGGCAGGCGCTGGAGCGGCTGCTCGCGAACGGCGTCGAGGTCGGCCCGGTCGCCGAGAGCGACGACGGCCGCATGCTCTTCTTCACCCTCACCCGCGGCACCCCCGAGGACGAGGACGAGTGGTGGCCCTGCGAGCTGGACTGCCGCCCCGAGACCATGGACGAGCATCCGGGGCTGCGCTGGCACTGCCGGGCCTCCTACGTCCTGGTGCCGCCCGCCCGGCTGCCCGGCGACGACGACCGGCGGGTGCGCTGGGAGCGTGGCCCCGAGCACGCGCTGCCCGATCCGCTGAGCCTGCTGGAGGTTCTCACCGACGCGTGTGCCCGCTGGGCGGGGGAGGAGGCCGGGCAGGTGGGCGTGCGTCACCGCTGAGCGGGGCGCCGGGTACACCGCCCCGCACCCCTTCGGGGCGCTCAGGAGCCCTGGGCTGAGGTCAGGCCCTGGATTCGGCCCAGGACGGTGACCTTGCCGGTGCCCGGTGGGTCGAGGGCTACCTGGTTGGAGACGAACTGCATGGTCAGCGACTGCTTGATCTCGCCCTTGGTCAGTGCTTTGACGTCCTGGTTCGGCGTCGGCACGGAGGTGCCCGCGGCCGCGGTCTGCTTGGCGTAGTAGCGGGTGGCGAAGAAGACCATCGCCCCGCCGTCGGCGGTGCGCAGCGCGAGCGGCGCGTAGTCGCCGTCGGTCAGCGCCTCGTCGATGTACTGGGTGGCCAGGCCCGGCTTGGTGGACTTCCTGCGGTCCGTGCGCCAGCCGCTGGTGTGCGGGCCGTCGGCGAAGACGGCGCCGCCGTTCATCAGGTACGTGGCGTAGTCCTGGCTCAGGCCGGCGGGGGAGGCGGCGAACCGGGTGCTGTTCGCCGGTACGGCCTCGGCCCACCCGTCCTTGTCGGTCCGGAACTTCGGTACCTCGTCCGGCGCGACCAGCGTCAGGTACGCCACCTGGAAGGGCTGGGCGAGGCTGGTGCGGGTGAAGACCAGCAGCCACCGTTCGTCGCCGCCCTTGTTGCCGTGCGCGTCGGCGAGGAACCAGCGCGGCCAGCCGGCCTTCTTCGGGATGGTGTAGGTGACGTCGTCGAACGTCAGAGGCGAGTGGCCGGAGTTGCCGCCCGGACTGTTGACGTGACCGGCCTTCAGGCGCGCGGAGTCGATGTCGGCGAGGGCGCCGGTGGTGTAGTCGGCGTCCAGGGAGCCGTCGTAGGCCTTGTCGGCCTTGTTGTAGGCGTCGGTGAACTGCCGGAGCGCCCTGGCCGCCTCGGCGCGGGTGGTGGCGGGGAGCACCTCGCGCTCCCCGTGCACCACCACGCATCCGCTCGCCGTCAGCGACATGGCGGTCAGCGAGACCGCCAGGAGCGCGTTCCGTTCACGCCTGCGGAGTCCGCGGGGCCGTCGAGGGCCGCGATCCCTGGTCGTCAGGTGCGTCATCAGGTGCCTTCACCTTCCCCTTCCCGGAGCCGAACCCTACCGGGGCGAGGAAGAGGGCGAGTGTCGGGACCAGGTAGAGCAGCCACACCGTGACCTGGAGGACGGTGGGGTCCGGCTGGAAGTTGAGGACGCCCTTCAGCAGCGTGCCGTACCAGCTGTCCGGCGGGACGGTGTCGCTGATGTCGAAGGCCTGGTGGGTCAGGCCCGGGATCCAACGGGCCTCCTGGAGGTCGTGGAAGCCGTACGCGAGGACGCCGGCCGCGACCACGACCAGCATGCCGCCGGTCCAGGTGAAGAACCGGGCGAGGTTGATGCGCAGGGCGCCCCGGTAGAACAGCCAGCCCAGGAGGACGGCGGTGGCCAGGCCCAGGGCCACCCCGACCAGCGGGCGCGGGGTGCCGTCACTGGCCGCGTGCACGGAGGCCCACACGAACAGCGCGGTCTCCAGTCCCTCCCGGCCCACGGCGAGGAAGGCGGTGGCGACGAGCGCCCCCGTGCCCATCGCGAGGGCCGTGTCCAGCCTGCCGTGCAGTTCCGTCTTCAGGTGCCGGGCGGTGCGCCGCATCCAGAACACCATCCAGGTCACCAGACCCACCGCGACGATCGACAGCGACCCGCCGAGCGCCTCCTGCGCCCGGAACGTCAGCTCCTGGGAGCCGAATTCGAGGGCGCACCCGAAGCCCATGGCGATGAGCACGGCCACGCCGATGCCCGTCCAGATCGGCCTGAGGGCGTCGGTCCGCCCGGTCTTGACCAGATAGGCGATGAGGATGCAGACGACGAGGGAGGCCTCCAGGCCCTCCCTCAGCGCGATCAGGTAGTTGGAGAACATGGATCACGCCCCCTTGGACGTCTCGGCGGACTCGGCCGGCCCGGCGGAGCCGGCGTGCTCGGCGAACAGGGTCCGGCCCCACCAGTCGTCCTTGTCCCGGACGCCGGGCGGGACCGCGAAGACGGCCGAACCCACGTGCTGGATGTACTCGTTGAGCGCGTCGGACGCGGACAGCCTGCGCTGCAGCGGGATGAACCCCTTGCGCACGTCGCGCTGGTAGGCCAGGAAGAACAGCCCGGCGTCCAGCCGCCCGAGCCCGTCCGTCCCGTCGGTGAAGGAGTAGCCCCGGCGCAGGATGGTGATCCCGTCGTTGGAGTCCGGGTGCGCGAGCCGCACATGGGCGCCCGGCTTCATCGCCTTCAGGAACGGCGCGTCGTGCTCCTTGGCCTTGCCGACCGGGGCGCCCTCGCCCTTGTCCCGGCCGAAGACGTCCTCCTGCTCCTGGAGCGAGGCCCGGTCCCAGGTCTCGATGTTCATCCGGATCCGCCGCGCGACGAGGTACGACCCGCCGGTCATCCACCCCGGACCGTCCCCGTCGCCCACCCACACGAACTTCTTCAGCCGGTCGGTCTCGGTGCCGGCGATGTTGCGGGTGCCGTCCTTGAACCCCATGAGATTGCGGGGAGTCTGGGCGTCCGGGGTCGTCGAGGAGGTCTTCCCGAACCCGAGCTGGGACCAGCGGACGGCGACCTTGCCGAAGCCGATCCGGGCGAGGTTGCGGATGGCGTGCACGGCGACCTGCGGGTCGTCGGCACAGGCCTGGACGCACAGGTCACCGCCGGTGCGGGACGAGTCGAGGTTGTCCCCGGGGAACTTCGGCAGGTCGACGAGCGCGGCGGGCCGCTGCCCGGCGAGGCCGAACTTCTCGAACAAGGACGGCCCGAAGCCGATCGTCAGCGTCAGCCGGGACGGCCTGAGGCCGAGGGCCTCGCCGGTGTCGTCCGGCGGCGCCTCGGCGAGCCCGCCGTACGCGCCCTCGCCCACCGCCTCGCCCGCGGTCATCCGCCGGGCCGCGGCCGTCCAGTCCTTGAGCAGTTCCACGAACGCGGCCCGGTCGTCGGTCCGCACGTCGAACGCGGCGAAGTGCAGCCGGTCCTGGACGGGTGTGGCGATCCCGGCCTGGTGGGCACCGTGGAACGCCACCGCGCCCCCGGCCTCGGCGGCCGCCGGGTCGACGTCGTCGCCGGCCTCGGCCATCGCCACCGCGCCCCCGGCCACGGCGGCCCCGAGAGCGAGCCCGGCCCCGCCCCACCCGATCAGCGCCCGACGCGACGGACTGACTTTCCCGTTCATCTCCGGCCCCCTACTTGACCACGGCCGCGGCGAGCTTGGACAGCGGCTCCGCCAGGGCGTTGACCGCGTCGGACAGCTCCTTGCGCTGGTCCTTGGTCACCTTGTCGTAGGACACGAAGTCGTACGACGACGTGTCCGCCCGGTAGGTGTCGAGGAGCGTGTCGAGCGCGGCGAACTGCTTGTCCAACTCGCCGGTGAGCGACGGGTCGTTCTTCGCGGCGACCGGCTTCAGCAGCTGGTACGCCTTCTGCGCGCCCTCGACGTTGGCTTTGAAGTCGCTCAGGTCGGTGTGGGAGTAGCGGTCCTCCTCGCCGGTGACCTTGCCGGTGGCGACCTCGTCGAGGAGTTCCTTGGCGCCGTTGGCCATGGAGGTCGGGGTGATCTCGGCCTTGCCGACCCGCTGCTGCCAGTCGGTCAGGTCGGTGACGAGCTGGTCGGCGAGGGAGGCCTCGGTGGCACCGACCTTCTTGTCGGCCCACAGGGCCTTCTCCAGCCGGTGCCAGCCGGTCCACTTCTGCCCCTCCTCCAGGCCGTCGGCGCGGGTGTCGGTCTTCGGGTCGATGTCCCCGAAGGACTCGGCGATCGGCTCGGTGCGCTCCCAGCCGAGCCGCGAGGGGGAATACGCCTTCCTGGCGGCCTCCAGGTCACCGGCCTTGACGGCGTCGGCGAAGGTCCGGGCGAGCGGGACGGTGGCGTCGGCCTGCTCCTGGGCATACGCGCGGTAGTCGGCGACGGCCTTGTCGAGCGCCGGGTTGCGCTTGGCGACGGCCCCGGAGCCGGTGACGGTCAGCTTCTGCCGTACCCCGTGCCCCTTCATCCCGGGCCGGCAGGCTATCTCGTACGACCCCGCCTTCACCTCGGCGGTCAGCGTGTACCTGGTCCCCGGCCCGATGTTCTCCTTCTCGGAGACGATCCGGTCGTCGGGGAAGAGGATCTCGACCTCGGTGGCCTTGGAGCCCTTGTTCTCGATGGCCAGCGTGACGTGGCCGGCCGGCACCGACGTCGTGGACGTCTCGCACGTGGCGTCGGCGGCGGTGACCTTGATCGCGTCGTCGCCCTTGGCGTCGCTCTTCGCCGTGCAGGCCGAGAGGGCGGTCAGGGCGGCCGCGGTGGCGGCGGCGGTGACGGTGAGTCGGACGGCACGCATGCAGGCTCCAAGCGGGAGGGATGAAGGTGAGGCTGCCCTAACTTACCTGAGGCTTACCTCACCCTTACCCATCCGGGTCCCGATTCACCGGACACAGAAAGATCACAGACACGGCTTGATGTCGATGGCTTAAAACAAACGTCAATGAAAAGTAAAGGGAAGGTCAAGGGTTCCGTGGGTGCTTCAATGCCCGAGTGACTCATTACGACGTGCTGCGTGTCTTCTGCGCGGCGAACGGCGGCTACGGCAACGAGCTCGGGGTGGTCCGGGACGGCTCCGTGCTGCCCGACCGGGAGGACCGGCAGGCGCTTGCCGCGAAACTCGGGTTCAGCGAGACCGTGTTCGTCGACGACCCCGAGCGCGGGGTCGTCGACATCTACACCCCCACCCTGCGCCTGCCGTTCGCCGGGCACCCCTGCGTCGGCGCGGCCTGGTTGCTGGACGTGCCCGAACTGGTCACCCCGGCCGGTGTGGTGGGTGCCCGGCTGGACGGCGAGTTCAGCTGGATCGAGGCGCTTCCGGAGTGGGTCCCGCCGCGCACCCTGCGCCGGTACGCCACGGCCGCCGAGGTCGACGCCCTGCCGGTGCCGCCGCCGGGGGAGTGGGTCTACGCCTGGGCGTGGGAGGACGAGTCGGCCGGCCGGGTGCGCGCCCGCGCCTTCCCCGGCCGGGACGACGGCATCGACGAGGACGAGGCGACCGGCGCGGCCGCGCTGCTGCTCACCGCGGAGCTGGGCCGGGCCCTGAACATCACCCAGGGCAGGGGCTCACAGATCCTCACCGCACCCCAGCCCTACGGCTGGGTGGAGATCGGCGGGCGGGTCCTCCTGGAGGGCGAGGAGCGGCAGCCCAGGATCAGCCGGTGACCGGCTTGTCCTGCCGGGCGCGCCTCGCGTAGTACCAGGCCATGTTGGACGACAGGCCGGTCAGCAGCACCCAGACCACCCCTATCGGCCAGCTGCCCCGCACGAAGGAGACGACGGCGGCGGCGACGGCGAGGACGCAGACGACCAGGGCGTAGAGGGCGAGTCGCCGGGTCGGGCCGGGCGGGGGCAAGGCGGGCATGAGGTCGCTTTCCTGACGAGTGGCGGGGACACTGCTGGCGTCCACCAGTGTCCCCCATCCGCTCAGACGTCCGTGACGCGGAGTCCGGCGTGTGCCTTGTAGCGGCGGTTCACCGAGATCAGGTTCGCGACCAGCGACTCCACCTGGTGGGCGTTGCGCAGCCGCCCCGCGAAGACGCCGCGCATCCCGGGGATGCGCCCGGCCAGCGCCTGCACGATCTCCACGTCGGCCCGCACCTCGCCCAGCACCATCACATCGGTGTCGATCTCCTCGATCCCCGGGTCCTGGAGCAGCACCGCCGACAGATGATGGAACGCCGCCGTGACCCGCGAGTCCGGCAGCAGCGCCGCCGCCTGCTCCGCCGCGCTGCCCTCCGCCGGCTTCAGCGCGTAGGCGCCCTTCTTGTCGAAACCGAGCGGGTTGACGCAGTCCACCACCACCTTGCCGGCCAGTTCCTCGCGCAGGGACTCCAGCGTCTTCCCGTGCCCGTCCCACGGCACGGCGACGATCACCAGGTCGCTGCGGCGCGCGCACTCGGCGTTGTCGGCGCCCTCGACACCGTGTCCGAGTTCGTCGGCGGCGGCCTGCGCGCGCTCGGCGGCCCGGGAACCGATGATCACCTTCTGGCCGGCCCGCGCCAGGCGGTAGGCGAGTCCCTTGCCCTGCGGGCCGGTGCCGCCGAGCACACCCACGACCAGACCGGAGACGTCGGGCAGGTCCCAGGGATCCTTGGCGGGGGCCTTCTCGGCCGCCGGCTGCTGTGCACTGTCGGTAGAGGTCATGGGCCGACTCTACGTCCGGGCCTGCGGCCGCACCCGGTCAGGTGAGCCGGCTCACCGGCACCCGGCGGAACGTGATCGTCGTGTACGCGCTGAAGTCGCCCGTCTCGTACAGCAGACCGACGGTCGCCGCGTCGATCCGGGTCAGGTCGGAGTAGGCGGCGGGCAGTCCGTCGACCGTGTACGCGGGGCGCCAGGTGGTGCCGCCGTCGGCGGAGACGCGGATCGTCATCAGGGCGCGGGCCGCGGGGTCGGCGGGTCCGGAGTACAGCAGCAGGTCCGGATCGCGGAGTTGGAGGACGCTGGCCTCGCAGACGGGCGCACCGATCCCGGCCTGCGGACGGAACGGCTTCACGAGCGTGCGCCCGCCGTCCGCCGAGTGTGCGTCGGCCCTGTTCCCCGGCGCCGGGGAATCGTTGCGCGTGTTGAAGTAGACCCGGCCGTCGGGCAGTTCGGCGGCGGTGGTCTCGTTGACGTTGACGTATCCGTCGGTGTTCTCGTCGAGGTAGCCGAGGTACCAGGTCTCCCCGCGGTCGTCGCTGAGCAGGCAGTGCCCGCTGTTGTACCTGGCCTCGGTGCCGTTGTCCGTCCCGGTCGGCGGCAGCGTGTGGTTGGCGGCCACGACGACCCGCCCCGAGCGCAGTTGGAGGGCGTGCCCGGGTGTGGTGGCGTACCACCGCCACCCGGCCTTCTTCACCGAGCCGGTGATCTCCCTGGGCGCGGACCACGTCACCCCGTCGTCGTCGCTGTGCTGCACCCACACCCGCCGCCCGTCGGCGTCCGGCACCTGCCCGCGCAGGACGGCGTCCTCGGTGGCGGAGGCGGCGCTGCGCACGTGCACCAGCAGGATCCGCCCGCTGTCGAGCACCACGGGCGCCGGGTTCCCGGCGAGGTCCGCCCCGTTGCCCGCCGCCACCTGGAGAGGCCCCCAGGTACGGCCGCCGTCCCCGGACCTCTTCAGCACGATGTCGATGTTCCCGTGGTCGGCGGCGGAGTCGGCCCTTCCCTCGCAGAAGGCGAGCACGGTGCCCGCCCGGGAGACCACCACCGCCGGGATCCGGAAACTGGCGTAGCCCTCCGTGCCCGCGCGAAAGGGAATGCTTGCTTCGGCGTCACTCATGGGCCGCCTCCTCCCCGGGTCGGGCGAATTCGGGGTGAACTCCGCGTCACGACTGCCCGATTGCGGCAGTATGCGGTGGCATGGACGCCGTACGGGTCGCGTTGTTGCGTGACGTGCTCGCCGGGACCGAGTGGCTGACCGCGACGCGCAGGTTCGCGGGCGCGCTGCGCGGCTCGGTGGTCACCCACGGCGGCGGACTGCTCCTGCTCGGCACCCCGCAGTACGAGCCGTGGCATCTCGCCGCGCACCTGGTGGACGAGGCCGCGTGGTCCGGTACGCCGGAGCTGGCACCCACCCTCGTACGGCACGGCGCCCGCCCCACCGACCCGGCGCACCTCGCGGTCGGCCCCGCCCGCATCGAGAGGGCCCGCCGGGGCGAGACGCTGCTGGTGGTGGCGCCGGGGGACCCCGAACCCCTGCTGGAGCGCGTCCACACGGCCCGCCGCGCCGGGGTGACGGTCCTGACCCTGTCCACCACCGCCGACGACGCGCTGACCGCCATGGCCCACGAGACGCTCACCGTGCCGGAGGCGGCCGAGCTGGACCTGGACACCGTCCAGCACCTGGTCAGCGCGGCGGCCGGGGAGAACGGGCCGTCGCCCCGAGGGCGCCGCCGCTTCCGGGACCGCCTGGCGAAGCTGGCGGACACGGTACTGGCGCCGCCGCCGACACCCTGGTGAGACCTTGGCTGCAGGCGCGTCGTGGTTGCTCGCGCAGTTCCCACCTGGCCGCACCCGGTGAAAAGTGTTTGCCGCAGCCGAGCGCGGCGTCCAGCATGGCCCCTCGTGAGCCTCCTCCCCGACCTGACCCCCTGGAAGGCCTCCGTGGACTTCCGGCGGCTGTGGGTCTCCGGTCTGATCAGCAACTTCGGGAGTTTCCTGACCTTCGTCGCGCTCCCGGTGCAGATCAAGGACCTCACCGGTTCCGCGGCCGCCGTCGGCGCCCTCGGCGCTGTCGAACTGCTGCCGCTCGTGCTGTGCGGGCTGTACGGCGGCGCCCTCGCCGACGCCCTCGACAAGCGCGCGCTGATCGTGCGGACCGAGGTGGGTCAGGGGCTGCTCAGCGCCGGACTGCTGGTCAACGCCCTGCTGCCGCACCAGGCCGTGTGGCCGCTGTACGCCGTCGCCGGCCTCTCCTCGGCGCTGGTGTCGGTGCAGCGCCCCGCCCTCGACTCCCTCCTGCCGCGCATCGTCGCCCACGACGACCTCCCGGCCGCGGCGGCTCTCAACTCCTTCCGCTGGACGGTCGGCGGCGTGGCGGGCCCCGCCGTCGCCGGCCTGGTCGTGGCGTACGCGGGCCTCGGCTGGGCGTACGGCGCCGACCTCGCCACCTTCGCCGTCTCGGTCGTCCTCGTCCTCCCCCTCGCCCCGTCGCCCGCCGCCCACGAGGCCGCCGGTCCCACCCTCCGCTCCATCGCCGAGGGCGCCCGCTACGCCTGGAGCCGCAAGGAACTCCTCGGCACCTACGCCGTCGACCTGGCGGCGATGTTCCTGGCCATGCCGCTCGCGGTACTCCCTTTCCTCGCCGACGAGTTGCACGCGAACTGGGCGCTGGGTCTGATGTACGCGAGCATCCCGGCCGGGTCGCTCCTGGTGAGCCTGGTCAGCGGCTGGACCGCACGGGTGCGCCGGCACGGGCGGATGGTGGTGCTGTCGGCCGCGCTGTGGGGCCTGGCGATCGCCGCCGCCGGCGCCGCGCCGAACGTCTGGCTGGTCCTGCTCTTCCTCGCCCTCGCCGGCGCCTGCGACATGGTCAGCGGGCTGTTCCGGGCCGCCATGTGGAACCAGACGATCCCCGACGAGCTGCGCGGCCGCCTCGCCGGGATCGAACTGCTGTCGTACTCGGTCGGCCCGACCCTCGGCCAGGTCCGGTCCGGCGGCATGGCCGGGTGGCTCGGCGTACGGGCGTCCGTCGGCGTGGGCGGCCTGCTGTGCACCGGCGCGGTGGGCCTGCTGGCCCTCTGCCTGCCCGCCCTCATGGCGTACGACGCGCGGACCAACGAGCACGCGCTGCGGGAGCGCGCCCGGCGCACGACCGTGGCCGCCGCCCCCATCCAGCCCTGACCGCTCGCCCCTGCCGGTCCTGGCTGCCTGCCGAAGCCCGGCGCCTGCCGAAGCCTGTCAGCCTGCCGGTCCTGTCCGTCCCGCCGGTCCGGCCTGTTCCGCGGTGCTGTCAGCCTTCGTCCGAGGAGTCACCCGCCGGCGCGTCGTGCCAGCGCGGGTCGTTCTCCCACTGGAGGTTGCGCTCCCGGGCGAGCTCCATCGCGTGCTCGGCCTCCTCGCGGCTGGTGTACGGGCCGAACCGGTCCTTCGCGGGACACTCCGGCCCCTCCTCGACCTTCTGGTGCTGCAGGCAGTAGTACCACTCGCCCGCCTTCGCGACGGTCCGCTTCTTGAACAGTGCCATGACCCGCTCCTTTCGCCATCCACATGTTCCCGCATGCCCGCTGGATAGACTCGCTGACATGTCTGGCCAGTCGCTGCTCGTACCAGGGGAGCTCTCTCCCACCCGTTCGGTACCCGGAAACATCCGCCGCCCCGAGTACGTCGGCAAACCCGCGCCGACCCCGTACACCGGGCCCGAGGTGCAGACCCCGGAGACCATCGAGGCGATGCGGATCGCCGGCCGCATCGCCGCACAGGCGATGGAGGAGGCCGCGAAGATCATCGCGCCGGGTGTCACCACGGACGAACTCGACAGGGTCGCGCACGCGTACATGTGCGACCACGGCGCCTACCCGTCCACGCTCGGCTACCGCGGCTTCCCCAAGTCCCTGTGCACCAGCGTCAACGAGGTCATCTGCCACGGCATTCCGGACTCGACGGTGCTCCAGGACGGCGACATCGTCAACCTGGACGTGACGGCGTACATCGGCGGGGTGCACGGCGACAACAACGCGACCTACCTGGTCGGGGACGTCGACGAGGAGAGCCGGCTGCTGGTGGAGCGGACCCGGGAGTCCCTGAACCGGGCCATCAAGGCGGTCCGGCCGGGCCGGCAGATCAACATCATCGGCCGGGTCATCGAGTCGTACGCCAAGCGCTTCGGCTACGGGGTGGTCCGGGACTTCACCGGACACGGCATCAACTCGTCGTTCCACTCCGGGCTGATCATCCCGCACTACGACAGCCCGCACGCGACGACCGTGATGCAGCCGGGGATGACGTTCACGATCGAGCCGATGCTGACGCTCGGGACGCACGAGTACGACATGTGGGACGACGGCTGGACCGTGGTCACCAAGGACCGCAGGCGGACCGCGCAGTTCGAGCACACGCTGGTGGTGACGGACACCGGCGCGGACATCCTGACGCTTCCCTGACCCCCGGCCGCCCAGCCCCGTCCTCCCCGCGGAGGGCGGGCCCCGGGCCCGGCGCTACCGGCTGATCGAGCAGAACCCGTCCGTCCCCTGCCAGAAGCGGTACAGCTGCTGGCCGCAGTACTGGTCGAGGTCGCCGACGCCCAGGTGGCGCAGCAGCGCGTCGATCACGTCGAAGAACGCGCTGTTGATCGACGGCACCCACAGCAGCGCGAACACGAAGAGCAGGCCGAACGGGGCGAACGGCTCCACCTGGCGCTTGACGCCGTACGACAGCCAGGGCTCGATCACCCCGTAGCCGTCCAGGCCCGGCACCGGCAGGAAGTTGAGGATCGCCGCCGTGACCTGGAGCAGGGCGAGGAAGGCGAGGGCGAAGCGGAAGTCGGACGGGACGCCGTCCAGCGCGTCCAGCCAGAAGGGGGCGGTGCACACGGCGGCGAACAGGACGTTCGTCAGCGGACCGGCGGCCGAGATCAGGCTGTGCCGCCAGCGGCCCCGGATCCGGCCGCGCTCGATGAAGACCGCCCCGCCCGGCAGGCCGATCCCGCCCATGATCACGAACAGCACCGGGAGCACGATGCTGAGCACGGCGTGCGTGTACTTCAGGGGGTTCAGGGTCAGGTAGCCCTTCGCGCCCACCGTGATGTCGCCGCCGTGCAGGGCGGTGCGCGCGTGCGCGTACTCGTGCAGGCAGAGCGAGACGATCCAGGCCGCCGTCACGAACAGGAACACGGCGACCCCGGGCTGCTCGGCGAAGCCGGACCAGGTGGCCCACCCGGTGACCGCGGTGACGGCGAGGATCCCGACGAACACGGGCGAGATCCGCCGGTCACTGGGGCGGGTGGCGGTGGCGGTCATGGCGGGGGGCTCCCGGGGCGCGTCGACGGTGGTGGCGTGCGGGGTAGACCGTACAGGTGACGTGGGAAGAACGTCATGCGGAGGGCCACGGGTTCCGGAGAGCGCTTCCGCAACCCACAGGCGGCGGCCGGGCGTCCCCAGGGACAATGGGCCCCGTGCGCTACGCGATCCTCGGCACCACCCAGGCACTCCGCCCCGACGGCACCGCCGTCCCCGTGGGCGGGGCGCGGCTGCGTGCCCTGCTGACCGTGCTGGCGCTGCGGCCGGGCCGCGCGGTCCCCGCCGGGCTGCTCGTCGACGAGGTGTGGGGCGCCGACCCGCCCGCCGACGCGACCGGCGCGCTCCAGGCCCTGGTCGGCCGGCTGCGCAGGGCGCTCGGCGCGGCCGCGATCGACTCCACCGACGGCGGCTACCGGCTGACCGCCACCCCCGACGACGTCGACCTGCACCGCTTCGAGCGGCTCACCGACGACGGCCTGCGCGCCCTGGCCGACGGCGACCCCGCCAAGGCGGTCGCCGTCCTCGACGACGCCCTCGCCCTGTGGCACGGCCCGGCCCTGGCCGACCTGCCCGACCGCACCGCCGAGGCGGCCCGCGCCGACGTCCGCCGCCTGGACGCCCTGCGCGCCCGCCACACCGCCGCCCTCGCCCTCGGCCGGGCCGAGCAGTCCCTGCCCGAGCTCACCGCCCTGTGCGACGCCCACCCCCTCGACGAACCCCTCCAGGCCCTGCGCCTGCGCGCCCTGCACGCCACCGGCCGCACCGCCGAGGCGCTGGCCGCCTACGACGGCGTACGCCACCTCCTGGCAGACCGCCTCGGCTCGGATCCCGGACCCGAACTGCGCGCCCTGCACGCCGAGTTGCTGGAGCCGACGGTCGCCCCGGCAGCACCGGCGGCCCGGCCCGGCAACCTGCGCGCCCGGCTCACCTCCTTCGTCGGGCGCGAGGCCGACATCGAGGCCATCCGGGGCGACCTCGCCGCCGCCCGGCTGGTCACCCTGCTCGGGCCCGGCGGGGCCGGCAAGACCCGGCTGTCGCAGGAGGCCGCCGAGACCCTGGAACACGTCCGGGACGGCGTCTGGCTGGCCGAGCTGGCCCCCGTCGACGACCCGGCCGGCGTCCCCGAGGCCGTGCTCAGCGCGCTCGGCGCCCGCGAGGCCGTGCTGTACGGCGGCGGCGCCGAGGCCATGCGGGCCGCCGCCGACCGGCACGACGACCCGGTCGAGCGGCTCGTCGATCACTGCGCCCGGCGCCGGATTGTGCTCGTCCTCGACAACTGCGAGCACGTGATCGACGCGGCGGCCGACCTGGCGGCCCGGCTCCTGGAGCGCTGCCCGGACCTGACGATCCTGGCCACCAGCCGGGAACCCCTCGGCGTGCCGGGGGAGCTGCTGCGCCCGGTGGAACCGCTGCCGGAGCCGGTGGCACTGCGGCTGCTCGCCGACCGGGGCGCTTCGGCCCGCCCCGGCTTCACGGTCGACGCGGACGACGAGACCGCGGCGGCCTGCGCCGAGATCTGCCGCCGGCTGGACGGACTGCCCCTCGCCATCGAACTGGCCGCCGCCCGGCTGCGGATGCTGACTCCGCGCCAGATAGCCGACCGGCTGGACGACCGGTTCCGCCTCCTCACCTCCGGCAGCCGCACCGTGCTGCCCCGCCAGCAGACGCTGCGTGCGGTCGTCGACTGGTCCTGGGACCTGCTCGACACGGCCGAACGCGACGTACTGGGCCGCCTCTCCGTCTTCGCGGGCGGCTGCGACCTGGCCGCCGCCGAGGCCGTCTGCGGCCGCGCCGCCCTCGGCGCGCTCGGCTCCCTGGTCGACAAGTCGCTGGTCGTCGCGGCCCCTTCGGGCGGGGCCGAGCACGACGGGATGCGCTACCGGCTCCTGGAGACCGTCGCCGAGTACGCCGCCGCGCGCCTGGACGAGAGCGGCGGGCGCGCCGCCGCCGAGCGCGCCCATCTGACGTACTACCGCGAACTCGCCCGCACCAGCGAGCCGTCGCTGCGCGGCCCCGGCCAGCGGGCCGCCATCGCACGGCTCCAGCTGGAGTACGAGAACCTGCGCACCGCGCTGCGGCACGCCATCGCCGTGCGGGACGAGCAGGAGGCGCTGTGCCTGGTCCACTCCCTGTTCTGGTACTGGCAGCTGCACGACCAGCGCATCGAGACCCGTACCTGGTGCGCCGACGTCATGGCCCTCGGCCCGGACCCGTTCGCCGCTCCGGTGCGGCGGGCCGAACCGGTGTGGCAGCGCTGCACCGACACCCCGCCGCCGTACACCGGCGAGGCCCTGGCCGAGGCCTGGCGCGGCGTGCACCTGGCCCATCTGGCCTGCATGGACACCGAGCTGGACGTCTGGCAGACGCCCGCGGCGCAGGCGAAGCTGCGCGCCGTCACCGAGGTCTACGAGCCCGGCCTGCCGCAGACCTGCCGGGCGCCGGGCATGTTCTGGTTCTTCGCCGTGATGCTGACCGGGGGCATGGAGCGGCTGCGCGACATCCTCGACGCGGCCGTCCGCACCTGCCGCGAGACGCCCGGCTACCAGTGGGAGCTGGCCGGGTCCCTCGCCCTGCGCGCCAACCTGCTCGCCAACCGCGCCGCCTGGGCGGGCGACGCCACCCGGGACGCCGACGAGGCCCTGGAGATCTTCCGGCGCCTCGGGGACGACTGGGGCACCGCCGAGGCCTTCTCCGGGCGCGCCGAGGCCCGGGAGCGCAAGGGCGAGTACCTGGCGGCGGCCGCCGACTACGAGGCCGCGATCGAGCGCATGGGGCGGCTCGGGGCCCGCGCCCAGCGTGCCGTGCTGCACGCCCGCCTCGGCAGCGTGCTGATCGAGGCGGGCCGGACCGAGCGCGGGGAACGGCTGCTGCGCCAGGTCCTCGCCGACAACGAGGGCATGAACAACGAGGCGATGCCCGCCGCCCGGCTCTTCCTGACCACCTGGCTCCTGCTGAGCGACCGGGTCACCGAGGCCCGCGAGCAGGTCCGGCTGCTGCGCACCGAGTTCAAGATCTCGCACTTCGTGGTCTTCGACGCCCTGATCCGCACCCAGGAGGCCTGGGTGGACGCGCTCGACGGCCTGCCCGCGGAGGCCCTGGCCCGGCTGCGGGACGCGCTGCGGCTCGCCGCCGACCCGCTGAGCGAGGCCATCACCCCGCACCTGCCCTCCCTCTGCCTGACCATCGCCGCGGTCGCCCTGGCCGGCCTCGACGGGGGAGTGCGCGCCCTGGACGCCGCCCGCTGCCTGGGCGCCTCCGACGCCCAGCTGCCGGCCGGCCACCTCCGGGTCGGCCTGGAGCGCACGGCACGCGACCGCTCGGAGGCCCGGGTCCGGGCCGTCCTCGCCGACGACCGGGCTTATGAGTCGGCGTACGCCGAGGGCGGTGACCTCTCCCGCGCGGAGGTCACCGCCCTGCTCTGACGCCGTGCCGTACGGGTCTGACGCCGTGCCGTACGGGGACGTCCCGGCGGACGTCAGCTCTTCGTGCGGAACTTGTAGATGGCGTAAGGCGCCGCCACCGCCGTGATCCCCACCGACCAGCCCAGTGTGATCCACAGGTCGTGGGCGACCGGCCCGCCGACCATCAGGCCGCGCGCCGCGTCGGCGAGCGTGGACAGCGGGTTGTAGTCGGTGAAGGCCTGCAGCCAGCCCGGCATCGACTTCGTCGGTGCGAAGATCGACGAGCCGAACTGCAGCGGGAACAGCACCAGGAACCCCATCGCCTGCACGGACTGCGCGTTCTTCAGGATCACGCCCAGGGTGAGGAACACCCACATGATCGAGGAGGCGAACACCGCGGACAGTCCCACGGCGGCGAACAGCCCGCCCCAGTGGGTGATGTGGAACCCGACCAGCACGGCGACGATCATCAGCACGGCGGTCGCGAACAGCATCCGCACCAGCTCGACGGAGATCTTCGCGAACAGCACCGAGCCGCGTCCGATCGGCAGCGACCGGAACCGGTCCATCACACCGGAGTTGAAGTCCTGGCTGAATCCGGTGCCGACGCCCTGCGAGAGCGTCATGCTCATCATCGCGATCATGCCGGGGATGACGTACTGGACGTACCCGTCCTGACCGCCGCCCAGCGCCTGCCCGATCGAGCCGCCGAAGACGTACACGAACAGCAGCGTGAAGACGACCGGCATCAGCAGCGCGTCGAACATGGACTCCGGGTCCTGCCGGATCCAGAGCAGGTTGCGGCGGATCAGGGCCCCGGTGTGCCGCAGGTGCCCGCGCAGCGGGATCCGGACATCGGTGGCGGTGGCGGTGGCGGTCGTGGCGCTCATACGGCGACCTCCTGACGGTCGTCGGTGGGCCGGGCGTCCTGCGGGGCACTGGCGCGGTGGCCGGTGAGGGACAGGAACACCTCGTCCAGGCTGGGCAGTTCGGTGGTGATGGAGCTGATGGTGATACCGCGGGCGGTCACGGCGCCGACCACCGCGGTCAGCTGCTCGTCGCTGAGGATCGGCACCAGCAGCGTGCCGTTCTCGCCGTCCACGGCGGTACCGGCGAGACCGGTGATGCCCAGCTCGTCGATCATGGCGGCCAGCGGCCGGACCTGGAGCGGATCGACGGGCCGCACCCGCAGCGTCCGTCCGCCGACCCGCGCCTTCAGCTCCTCCACCCCGCCGTTCGCGATGACCTTCCCGCGGTCCACGACGGTCAGCTCGGAGGCGAGCTGCTCGGCCTCCTCCATGTACTGGGTGGTCAGCAGCACGGTCACGCCCTCGCCGACCATGGCCTTGACCTCGTCCCACACCTCGTTGCGGGTGCGCGGGTCGAGGCCGGTGGTCGGCTCGTCCAGGAACAGCACCTGGGGGCGCCCGATCATCGAGGCGGCGAGGTCGAGCCGGCGCCGCATGCCGCCGGAGTAGGTGCTCGCCGGCCGCTTGGCGGCCTCGGTCAGCGAGAACCGCTCCAGCAGCTCGTCGGCCCGCGCCCGCGCGTCCTTTCGCGGCAGGTCGAGCAGCCGCCCGATCATGTACAGGTTCTCCCAGCCCGGCAGCTTCTCGTCCACGGAGGCGTACTGCCCGGTCAGGCCGATCACCCGGCGCAACTGGCGGGGCTGGCGCAGCACGTCGTACCCGGCGACGGTCGCTTCTCCCGCGTCGGGCCGCAGCAGCGTGGACAGGATCCGCACCAGCGTGGTCTTGCCCGCGCCGTTCGGCCCGAGCACGCCCCGCACGGTGCCCTGGCGGACGTCCAGATCAACTCCGTCGAGTGCCTTGGTGTCGCCGTAGTGCTTCACCAGCCCCCGGACGGACACGGCGTTGTTGTCGATTCGCGTCATGGGAAGAACCGTGCCAGTCCCCACCGACAAACCACCGACAGCCCACCGACACCACCCTGCAGCGCGCCGACAACCGACCGACGCTGCACTCGCCGCACATCGGAACCGAGCTCCCACCGGCCCGTCGGGACCAAGCGGCAGCTGGTCCGCCGTGGACGGCGGCCGGCACGCCGTGGCGAGCGGCCGAGCCGGCGTGGCTGGCAGCCGGTCCGCCGTGGCCGGGGGCCGAACCGCCACGGACGGCGGCCGGTCCGCCGCGAAACGGCAGTCGGCCCCCGTGGACGGCGGCCGGCCCGCCCGCCGGGGAACTACAGCGTGCCGGCCTCGGAGGTTCCGCAGTGGCTCTCACAAGGCCCGCCGAACGGGCGCGGGGCGG